>JAKSLI010000067.1 GCA_024401305.1 Bacteroidaceae bacterium
AAAAAGCTAAGAAACATATTGATAACCATCGTGTTGCTGCCAGTAGTACTCATCGTACTGCTTGCAGCAGCATTGTATTGTCCGCCTATCCAGAACTGGGCTGTGCAGAAAGCCACTGCCTACGCATCGGAGCAGACAGGCATGGAGATAAGCATCGACAATGTGCGTCTCGCCTTTCCGCTCGATCTTCAGGTGAATGGCATAAAGGTTATCAAGGAGCAGATGGACAGCATTACGAGCAACACATGGAAAGACACCATTGCTGACATCAACTCCCTTATGGTTGACGTGCAACTGCGACCTCTGTTTGAAGGCAAGGTCATGGTTGACGCGCTCGACTTCAACTACATGAAGCTCAACACAACCGACTTCATCAAGGCTGCCCAAGTGAAAGGCAGGGTAAAGTCGCTCAGTGTGGCTTCACATGGCATAGACCTCCGCGAGGAGTTTATGCGACTTGACAAGGCAAACATCGACGGCGCTGACCTCGACATCATCCTCGCCGATTCCGTTCCTGAAGATACCACCGAGACAGAAATCTTCTGGAAGATACAAGCAGACCGCGCACAACTTACAAATTCTTCCATCCGCATCAAGGGCAAAGACCTCAACCTTTCTGCCGACATTGACAAACTCATTGCCACCAGCGGATATTTTGACTTGGGAAAGAGCGAGTACAAAATAGCACATGCGGAACTTCACGAGAGTGCACTCTCCTACCCTCCTCTTGTGTCATTATCAAAGATGGCTGCCGTTGTTGATTCCATCTATTATTGCGACCCAGATCTCCATGCAAGCATTGGGCATCTGAAACTGAAAGAGAACGAATACGGCGCAGAAGTGAAAGACATGCAGGCGCTGATCCGCATGGACGAAAAGGCTCTCCATGTGAACGATTTGCGACTTGAAACTCCATATTCATCTCTCAAGGCAGGGCTTAACATGGACCTCAATGCCTTCGACGAGACAGCACCTGGCAACATTCAAATGGCTTTCGACGCAAAGGTTGGCAAGGGCGACATCGCTCTCTTCAGACAATATTTGCCAAGCGGCGTTCTCGGAAAATTGCCTAACAAGCAAATCAATGCTTCGGCATCAGTACATGGCAGCATAAAGCATGCAGAGATAGATTATCTCTCACTCAGTATCCCGAACGCTATCTCACTGAATGCCAACGGTTCTGTCAGCAACAAATCCGGCAACATCAGCAATATCAACGGCTATGCCACCCAGCTTTCCACTAGCCTTGACTGCCCTAATATAGACTTCCTCACGCAGTTTGTTGACCCTAAAATCCTTGCTGGCACTGGCATTCGTATGCCTCACGGTTTGCCTCTAAGCGCTTCCGTGAAGATAAACGGCGGGATGAAAAGTCTTGCGCTTGAGAACCTTAAACTCAATGTGCCAGGTCGCATGAGCATCAGTTCAAGTGGCGAAGTGTTGCGACTGAACAATCTTTCTGATGTAAGCCTCAACAATCTCGCGTTAACATTTGATGCGCCAAACATAGATTTCCTCACCAGCTGCATTGATCCGAAACTTCTCGCCGGCACCGGAATACGCATTCCGCACGGCATTGGCTTGAAAGGTACGGCTGGCATCAGTGGTTCCAACTACATCTTCGACCTCACGGCTACGGAAGGTGGCGGTTGGTTGAAACTCAAGGGCAAGCTGAACCCTAATGCCAAGACATACGATGTTGACGCCCAGTCGCGCAACTTTGCAGTAAACCATTTCATGCCATCGCTCGGTGTGGGCAGACTCACGGCTACTGCCTCAGCCAATGGAAAAGGCTACGACCCGTTCCTCGCTTCCACTCGAATCAAGGCAAATGGCAACATCGGTGCCGTGCAATACGACCGCTACAACCTTCAGAACGTGAAGTTTGATGCACTCATTGCCAACGGGAATGTCAATGCCGACATCAACAGCCGCAACAGTCTTCTTGACGGCACGCTCAATGTCAATGCCCTCATGTCAACAAAACTCTTCAGCGGAACGATCAGCGGTGATATTGCGAAGGTCAATTTCAAGCAACTCGGTCTCACCGAAGCACAACTTAACCTTGGTGTCTGCACGCATGTGGACATTGACTATGACTATGCCGACAACCTCACGGTGAAGGGTCTCGTCAGCGACATTACAGTCATGGCACCAGACCATACTTTCCGTCCTGATGACATAGTGCTCGACATCCATTCAACTCGCGACACTACACACGCAATCATCGACTGCGGTGACCTTTACGGACATCTTGACGCTCGCGGCAGCTATCAGTCACTTCTCAAAAAGTCAACAAAACTGACTGACATCATCACTTCCGACCTAAAGCGCCAGACCATCGACATCGAACATATCTGGGCAGAACTGCCTCTCGCAACTCTTGAACTAAAGGCAGGAAAGGACAATCCGATGAGTCGTTTCATACGCTATAACGACCTCACTTTCAGCGATGTGGACATCAGTCTCACGTCACAACCTTACTATGGACTGAACGGAAAGATGAATCTCTACGGCGTAAGTGCTGACTCTGTTCTCCTTGACACAATCCGCCTGAACCTTGTCAGCGATGAGCATACTTGCGTCTATTCAGGACAAGTAAGAAACAGCAAGGAGAATCCTCAGTTTACATTCAACTCACTCTTCCACGGCAAGTTTACCGAACATGGTGCACAGGCATACATAACCCTTAACGATGCTCGCGAAAAGACAGGCATTCGCATTGGTGCTGACGCTCGACTCGTGGAGGAAGGCATACGCATGGAAGTGCTTGATGATGAAGGCATTATTTTAGGTTACCAACCTTTCCGCGTAAATAGTGGCAACTACATTCTGCTAGGTGACAACAACCGTATTTCCGCTGACATGAAGTTGCGTTCTTCCGATGGCAAAGGCCTTGGCATATACACTAACGACGACAATCTCGATGCCGTTCAGGACATCACGCTCACCGTGGCAAAGCTTAACCTCAAGGAACTGCTTGCTGCCGTTCCGTATGCACCGGATGTGCGCGGCATTCTCGATGGCGACTTCCACTATATCCAGGATGACACAGACCACTTCTCGGTTTCTTCTTCAGCAGGCATTGACAAACTGAACTACAGCGGTCTAGACATAGGCAATGTATCATCAGAATTCGTCTATATGCCTGAAGACGACGGCGGTCATCACATAGACGGCATGTTCTTCATGGACGAAGAAGAAATTGGATCAATCATTGGTTCCTACAATCCTTCTGGCGAAGGTAACATTGATGCCGTCATCAATCTCAAGGAAATGCCTATGCACATAGCCAACGGATTCATTCCTGACCAGCTCTTCGGTCTTCGAGGCAAGGGCGATGGTGAGCTCACACTCAAGGGAACTCTTGCCAAGCCTGATGTAAACGGCGAGATTTTCCTCGACTCATGCCACCTCTACTCTACCCCATACGGCGTGGACATGCGTTTTTCAAACGACCCTGTGCGAATCAAGAATAGTCGTCTGTTGCTTGAGAACTTCGAGATGTTTGCCTACAACGACAATCCTCTTACCATTGCGGGTTACATTGACTTTGCCAATATATCAAAGATGTACATGGACGTGCGCATGCGCGCGCAGAACTACGCTATCATAAACGCCCGCGAGAACATTCGCTCGGAAGCTTACGGCAAGATGTTCGTAGATTTCGCAGGCACCATGAAGGGCTTTGTCAACAACTTGCGCATGCAGGGTAAACTCGATGTGCTGCCTAATACAGACCTCGCTTACATCCTGCGCGATTCTCCTCTGACTACTGACAATCATCTCGCGGAACTCGTGCAGTTTGTCAACACAAGCGACACGACGAAGCAGTACAAGGTGGAGCGTCCTGATCTCTATGGTTTCAACATGGACCTCAACATCAATGTCACTTCTGGCGCACGCGTTATGGCATATCTCAACACAGACCACTCAAACTATGTTGATATCAGCGGCAACGGACAGCTGCGCATGACCTACACTCCTGCCGACCAAATAAAGCTTACCGGTCGCTACTACCTTGCCGGTGGCGAAATGAAATATTCTCTGCCAATCATTCCTCTCAAGACATTCAACATTGCGAATGGAAGCTACGTGGAATTCACTGGCGACATGATGAATCCTCGCCTCAACATAACGGCTGCCGAGAAGAACAAGGCGCAGGTTAACAATGGTTCTGGCGGCACTCGCACAGTAGAGTTTGAATGCGGTGTCGTCATTACGAAGACACTTCAGGACATGGGTCTTGAGTTTACACTCGATGCACCTGAAGACATTGACCTAAAGTCTGACCTAGCCACAATGAGTCCTGAGATGCGCGGAAAACTTGCTGTCACAATGCTTACAACTGGTATGTATCTTGATGAAGGCAACACCAGCACATTCACCATGAACACAGCCCTCAACCAGTTCCTCCAGAGCGAAATCAACAACATCACTGGCAATGCACTACGAACTCTCGATCTCTCATTAGGTCTTGACAATCAGGTGGATAAGACAGGTAGATTCCACACCGACTACTCTTTCAAATTTGCAAAGCGTTTCCTTAACAACCGTCTGAAGGTGTCTATTGGCGGAAAGGTGTCAACAGGCGGCAACATTGAACGAGGACAAAACAACTCCGTCTTCGACAATGTGGAACTAGAATACCGTCTCGACCATGGTGGTCAGAAATTCCTGAATCTACATTACGACAACAATGCCTACGATTGGCTTGATGGCAACACCCAGGAATTCGGTGCAGGTTTCCTCTGGCGCCGCTCTACCCTTACCTTCAAGGAACTCGTTGATTTCCTCCACAAGAGCAATAAGGATACGATACCCGAATTCATTTATCAAGCACCAGTCATCACACCACCAGATAGCATCGATGTGATGACAGATGAGTAGTTTCTACAGCGAATCGACATATTTCTTCAAATCGCGATAGAACGGATTGCCAGAAAGTGTCTTGGCATCGCCAAGGATGAAGAGCTTCATGCGGGCACGAGTCATGGCAACATTCATTCGGCGAAGGTCACGAAGGAAACCAATCTCGCCCTTCTCATTCGAGCGCACAAGGGAAATCATGATGATGTCACGCTCTTGTCCCTGGAAACCATCGACGGTGTTTATCGTAATATATCGCTTCACTGGTTTGAGAACCTGTGATTTCTTGACTAATGTGCGAAGGAATTGCACCTGCATACGATAAGGACTGATAAGTCCGATGTCAAGACGCTCAGCAAGAAAACGCTCTTTGCCGATGCGAGTGACATAATCTTCAAGAGTCTTTATGGCTAGTTCTGCTTCTCCTATGTTTATGCGGCCATGATTTTCGCCGACATATTGCTCCAAATATGACTTTTCTGTTGCATCATCCTCAACGACAGGAGCTTCAACCCAACTTATAGGCACATCAAGGTCAAGGATGGAGCGGTTCTTGACCATTGGCGCAGACTCCACACCGTCCTCATAAAACCAGTGGCTAGAGAACTGCATAATCTGTTCATGCATACGATACTGCATCTTCAGCATAGTCACACAATCCGGCACATTCTCCACAATGCGCTCCATCAATGTCACGCCAAGACCACCCTTTAGCGCATCGTAGCATTTGATGGTAGGAGGCAACTGCATGTGATCGCCGGCAAACACTACCCTACCCGCTCTGCGAATTGCTATCCAGCAAGCAGGTTCGAGCGCCTGTGCAGCCTCATCTATAAAGAGTGTAGGGAATTTCTGTCCGATAAGCAGTCGGTTGTCAGCACCTACCAATGTACACGCCACAACACGCGCTTCGGTGAAGAGTGAAGCTTTTATGCGGTATTCTATCTCATCGGCACGGTCACGCAAGCGAGAGAGTTTCTGATGCAGACTTTCGCCCTTCTTTCTCTGCTCACGAATCTGACGAATAGTGCGACGTATGTTCCAAAGTTCCGGATAATCAGGATGGCTCTCAAACTTGCGCTCGTAAGTATAAGACAACATCTTGTCGTTCACTCGTGTAGGATTACCAATACGAAGAACTGGCACGCCATGGTCAACGAGTTTCTCGCTAATCCAATCGACAGCCATATTACTCTGCGCACAAACCAGCACCTGCGTTTCGCGGCGAAGTGTCTCGTAGATGGCTTCCACGAGAGTTGTGGTCTTTCCTGTTCCTGGAGGACCATGAACAACAGCAACATCCTTGCTCCAAAGCACTTCATTTACAGCCTTTTCCTGCGATGAATTGAGCCACGGAAACTTCATTGCATCAAAAGTCCATTTCTCGGGTTTCATGCCACCAGAGAATATGCTGCGAAGCTTTGCCACGCGATTGTTCTTTGACTTATACACCTCATCAAGGGCATGGAACATCGTCTTGTAGCTTGTCTCGTCGAAATATAGCTGAACTCCGAGCAGATCTGCATTCTGAAGCTCAATGACAGCCTGTTGCGAAGGCACAACGACCACCATTCTGTTACCATCAACGTATGAAATCTGGCAGTTGTGTTTCAGGTAATGTTCCTTACGGGGATTTGAATCAACCTTAAAAAAGCACACAGGCTTTCCGTACTCGAAGTTATGTTCTATCTCCTCTTCATCGTCGGTCACAGCATTGAAGATCTCCACGACAAGCTGATTTAGAGAGTTATAATAGCTTCTGCCAACAGTCACGGGATACCAGCAAAGACCGCGCTTCACGCGACGATCCAAGCCCATCTCCTGCATCTGTTTGCGATATTCTTCCTTCTCTGAATCATGCTCTAGTTGAAGGAGACTGCGGAGTTTTTGTATGTATAATAGGTCTTTCAAGAGTTTTGCATTTTGAGTAATGAGAGGACAAAAGTAGTCATTTTTTTATTATTAACTAACATTTCCTCAAAAAATGTGTGTTGTAGTGCTGTAAATCGTTGGATTTTGACTACTTTTGCGCCGTTTAACCATTTAAACGTTTAACCATCTAACCCATTATATAATGCTCCTCATCCTCATACTATACTTCCTATTGCTATTCATCCTATCAAAAGTGACGGCAAAGAAAGACGGCAACGACACATTCTATCGCGGCGAAAGGAAATCATCGTGGCTGATGGTGGCGTACGGTATGATTGGAGCATCCGTGAGTGGTGTCAGTTTCGTGAGCGTGCCGGGCATGGTTATAGGGCAAGACATGACCTATCTGCAGACATGCTTTGGTTTCATACTGGGATATTTCATCGTGGCATACGTTCTTCTGCCTATATATTACAAACGAAACATAACGAGTATTTATGAGATAATCGGCAATCAGCGCGTGGCAGCACTGATGTACTTCATTTCCGACATTCTTGGCAGTGCCGTGAAGTTCTTCCTCGTATGCACGATGTTGCAGATCTTCATCTTCGACGACCTCGGTTTGCCGTTCTTTCTCACAGTGCCTTTGCTCGTATTCTGCATCTGGCTTTACACAAAGACAGGAGGCGTTAAGACGTTGGTTTTCACCGATGTACTGCAAACCACATGTATGCTCGCCGCACTCATCGGCATACTTTGGAGCCTTTCTTCCCACTTTGCTCCTTTGGTCGGAAACAGCGAACATCTGCGCGTGTTTGAATTCAGCGATTTCAAGAGCACGCAAAACTTCTGGAAGCAGTTCTTCTCGGGCGCATTCATAGTTGTAGTAATGACAGGTTTAAACCAGAACATGATGCAGAAGAACCTCACTTGTCGCACACTCAAAGAGTCGCAGAAGAACATGTCGCTCTGCGGTTTCTTCTTCGTGCCAGTAAACTTCCTCTTCCTCATTCTCGGCATCATGCTCACGCTATGGGTTAACCATGCAGGAGAACTGGTTACAATGCCAGCGAAGGGCGACGATTTGCTGCCGCTATACATTCAGACGAGCAACATGCTTTGGGTAAAGATTCTCTTTGTTCTCGGCATCATCTCGGCTGCATTTTCATCTGCCGATTCTGCACTTACAGGTCTCACTACAAGTTTCTGCGTTGACATAATGCGCAAGCCGGAAGACGAAAAGTTGCGCAAGATGGCACATGTTTTCGTGGCAGTTGCATTCGTCGGTGTGGTCTTCTTCCTGAGAGCAATCGGTTCGGGCAGTCTGCTCGATTTGGTCTATGTCTTGGTGAGCTACACTTACGGTCCGCTGCTCGGCTTGTTTGCCTACAATCTACTGTATAAGAAGACTTGTCTGCCAGGCATACCAACGCTCGCAATATGCATTGCTGCGCCAGCTTTGTGCTATGCACTCAACTTATACACCACATCATGCTACGACTATAAATTCGGCTACGAACTGCTGCTTGTAAACGGATTTATTACTTTTATTGGCTTAAAAACGCTGAATAAGTTTGCAAAAAAGTGATTTTTAGGGTAGAAAATTTCATTATTGCTCTTTTTTTCCTAATTTTGCACATGATATGGGCGCAAAAATCGCCCTTTCACAACGAAGATTATGACTAACACCACAAGAATAGTAATTTTTGATTTCGACGGAACTCTTGGCGACACCAAGAAAGTTATCATCAACACGATGCAAGCTACCATAAAGGAACTCGGCTTGCCAGAGCGTACTGACGCAGAATGTCAGGCTGTAATCGGTCTGCCATTGAAGGCTGTGCCAGAGGCTCTCTTTCCTGAGGTTGACATGCCGGGCGAGAAATACGAGAATGTGTATCGCCGCCTCTTTGCAGGCTACAACGAGGAAGGTTCTGTGAAGCTATTTCCACATGTGATGGAGACTCTCGAGGAACTTCGCGGCAAGCGCATCATGATGACCATTGCCAGCAGCCGTTCTCACGCTACGCTTGCTGCTTATGTCAACGATCTCGGTTTGCGCGACACTATCAGCTATGTGATTGGTGCCGAGAATGTGAAGCATCCGAAGCCAGCATCCGACCCTGTTGACAAGACCCTGATGATTTTCTCGCTCAACCCAGACACTTGCATCGTCGTGGGCGACACTGTCTATGACATCCAGATGGGCAAGAACGCAGGTTGCCGCACCATAGGCGTTTCGTACGGCAACGGTACTCGCGAACAGCTTCTTGACGCAGGCGCCGACTATGTTATCGATGATATCCAAGACTTGTTGAAATACATCTAAATGATTATCGACACCAACGCAATAGTATCAAAAGTGAAAGGCTTCTTCTCGCCTTCCAAAGAAGAAAAGCAGGCTCAATATGAGTCGGCTATAGATGCTATGTGCGCTGCCCTGACTACCCTGAACAGTTCTTATAACATTGAGGAAAACGAGCAGAGTCAGGACAAGGTTATCTATTTCAAATACCAAGGAATGAACTTCCGCGCCTTCACTTTTGCTACGGAAGACAACAATGACTGCAACCTGGATTTCCATGCAGGCATCTACGATGCGGGCGATTTGGAATACCTACGCCAAGTATGCAACAAGGCTAATTCTGCGGTCAATCCCATTCATTTCTATTACATTGCCGACACCAAGGAAAACACATACAATCTCTACGCCACAAGCACGCTCACGAATGTAACAGAACTTTCCAACCTTCAAGAGTTGCTTAACAAGACGCTTGAGAACTACTTCATCGCTCAGCGCAATTTTACCGAATCATTCAAGAAAATCAAGGAAGACAACATTGCCGACGAAGAAGAACTCTTCATGAACCAGCATGAGATATGGATGACTCGCGAGATGGAGATAAATCTGCAATTGAAGCATAATCTGCTCCATAATGCGGAAGCATCCTCGCTTCTTCTCACGGATTTCCTTGAGAGTGTTTATGGCATACTAAGCGTTGAGATTGAGTACATTGACATTTGTACAAAAGGACAAAACAAGCACATCACCGACACTGAGCGCATCCACTCTTACCTGCTTCTTGAACCAGTAGTTAGCGTAAAGTCCGACGAAGGTTTGGTAGATGTGAATGCCGAGACAGCGACGATTTCCGTATTCTATGTTCTTCATGACGGAAAGATTCGCAACGTAATGCTCACATTGTGTGTAGAGAACGACGAGAAGAACGCTGTCTATATCCGCGTTTCAGCTTTGCGTCAAGGCGATTGCATAGCTTTCGACAACCTATGGGGCAACTCTCGCAATCTTCCGAAAGCAGTGTCTTACCTGCTCGCCGTTGACCGCACAAGCGATGCCAACAAGCGTGCAGAGGTGAAATACATGTGGGACGAGGCAATTAAGAAGAAGGAGCATGACGAGATACTGACCGATGATGAACTGTATCTCGTTCGCATTGCTGCACTTCCCCAACTTGGCGACTCGGCTTACCTCGGTCGCAAATGCTTCAACAAGAAGCGCTATGCCGAGGCTTTGAAGTATTTTGAGAATGTTCACGAATATCTTGAGGAGAATTTCTTTGAAGATTTCTGGAACGATGAGGTTCGAGAATATTTCGCCCGAAACTGCTACTACATGTCATTCTGCTACTGCGAACTAGGGGATGCTGCCCGTGGCGTCTATTTTGCAGAGAAGGCATGCCTTATCTACCCTTGCCCATTGCACACAATGACCTTCATAAAGACGATGTTCAAGGCAAACGACTTTCGACTTTTCCACGAGATTCGTTCGCGCATGGAGGAGATTGAGCAGATAGGCAGCAAACTGAAGGAAGGCGAAACGCTTAACGAGACGCAGGTTGAGATGTATGATTTCCTGCAGCAATCCTTGATTCTTGCTCTCATCCGCTTCCGCAAATTGGATGACGCAGAAGGCAGGCTGAAAGCGATGCTGGCTCAAGGTCCCGACTATCTCAAGGAGTGGGCAAAGAAGAAACTTGAAGAGTTAAAGAAGAAAAAAGGTTGAAAAACTTACATTATTATATATTACTCACAGTCCTGTCGCTTTTCGCAGCATGTACTGACGACGAGTCGTTCAGCAATTCGCGAGCAGACTTACTGACCTTCGCCACCGACACGGTGAAGATGGACACGGTATTCTCACGAGTGCCTGCGCCTACGAAGTCATTCTGGATTTTCAACAACTCAAAGGACGGAATACGCTGTTCACAGATAAAGTTGGAGAAAGGCAATCAGACGGGCTTTCGCGTGAATGTTGATGGCGAATATCTCTCAGCGGAAAGAGGCTACCAACTGAACGACATCGAGATAAGAAAGGGAGACTCACTTAGGGTTTTCGTGGAGGTCACGACACCAATGCAGGGACAGATCGACCCGAAACTGGTGGAAGACAACCTGGTCTTCAACCTTGAAAGCGGTGTGTCGCAGAAGGTTAATCTCAATGCGTGGTCGTGGGATGCAGAGAAGATCACGAACCTGAAAGTCACTGGTAAAAAGACATTCACAAATGAACGACCGATTGTTGTCTATGGCGGCATAACGGTTGACTCCGCTGCCATTCTTACGATAAATCCAGGCACTACGCTCTATTTCCACGAAGACGCAGGAATGGAAGTTTTTGGAAGACTCCTTGCCGAAGGTACTCCAGAGCAGCCAGTCACTCTTCGTGGCGACCGTCTTGACCACATGTTCGACTATCTGCCATACGACCTCGTCAGCGGACAATGGAAAGGCATTCACTTCAATGCATATTCTTCAGGCAACGAACTGAATTTCACCGACTTGCACTCTGCTTACGATGGCATCGTTTGCGACTCATCTTCATTGAACAGATTAAAGCTTAACATCCAATACAGCACAATCCACAACTGTCAGGGCTATGGCTTAAAGGCGGAACATTGCGTAATCGGAATGATTGGTTCGCAGATCACCAACACGCTTAATGATTGTGTCAGCCTGAATGGAGGTTTCACAGAAATCATCAACTGCACTATAGCTCAATTCTATCCTTTCGACTCCAACCGAGGCATGGCGCTTCGCTTCTCCGACGAGAAGAACAGTTCTAGCAAGATTTCGTTCGTTGGTGCCAACGGACTTACATGCGCAAACACTATCATAACGGGCTTTGCCGACGATGTGATAATGGGCGAGATGAACGACACTACAGGTACTTACTCTTATTATTTCGACAGCAATGTGATGCGTACGCCGCAAGTGAAGGACGACAATGTGCATTTCAAGGATATCATCTGGGAGAAAGAGTTGGAAGACAGCCTGACATCGGCAGACTCTACGAAGACTGGTGAAAAGATGTTCGTTCTCGTTTCCCACGACACTCAGCATTACGACTTCCACCTTGTAGATTCTTTCGCATGTGCTGCTGGCAAGGCATCTGCTTCCATGCTTGCTCCGAACGATCGTGACGGAAAAGAATACAATCCAAAGAAACCAGATATAGGATGCTACTCACTATCAACATCACAGAAAAACTATACGAAGAGCTCTCTTTGGAGGAGAAGGCTCTAGTTGACGCAGCAAAGGAAGCCACCTCACGCTCCTATGCTCCGTACTCAAAATTCAATGTTGGTGCTGCACTTCGCCTTGACGACGGCACGATTTTCCAAGGTGCCAATCAAGAGAACGCAGCCTTTCCTGTGTGTCTCTGCGCCGAAAGAACAGCCATCTTCGCTGCTCAGGTAAAGCACCCGGACAAGGCTATCTGCGAGATTGCCATCGCAGCAAGGAACGCAGACGGTTTCTCACAACTGCCAATCTCTCCATGCGGTTCTTGCCGACAGGTAATCGTGGAAATGGAGCAACGCTACAATCGCAAGGTGAAAGTCATAATGTATGGCAAGGAAAAGACTTACATCGTCGATACAGTAAAAGATCTTCTGCCACTGACTTTCACGGAATTCCAAAACCACCCCAAACTATAAACTATAATAAACCATAAACTAAAAAACACAAACATGAAGTATACAGCAGAATCCCATATCACAACAATCAAGGAAGTAACTGACTTCGCTAAATATCTTGTAAACGAACTCCACTTGCCTATTCATCCAGACGACAAGTTCGAGCATTATGTGAATCTAGAAACAGGCGAAGACCAGTTCACACCGGAAGAAGCAGAAATAGGAAATCGCTTGATGGCAGAGTGCTTTGATGTTTGCGAGAAGGCAAACACAGACATCTACGACCTGATGTTTCCTATTATAGAGAAAGGCATCATGGACGGTCTTGACTTGGAGTACTAATTGCAATCCAATGATCAATCAGGAAATTACCGACGCTCACAACGACCCGATGGGCGCTGCAATAACAGATTATTTCAAGACAGGCAAGGCAAGTACGCTCAAGGTACTTTCGTCGATGTTTGAAGATGACGAGATTCCGGTCAGCGAGTTGTTCAGGACTTACGATGCCATGCCTGCCATTGAACAGAAAGCACTGCAGATGGCAAAAGGAAGAACGCTTGATGTCGGTGCTGGCGCAGGATGTCATGCCTTGGCATTGCAAGAGATGCAGAAGGATGCAGATGGCATTGAAGTCTCAAAGGATGTTGTAGCCATCGACATCTCGCCTCTTTCAGTTGAAGTGATGAAGGCGCGTGGCGTAAAGGACGCAAGATTGCAGGATTTCTTTGCCGATGATTTCCAGGAGAAGTTCGACACCATACTGATGCTCATGAACGGCACTGGCATAATCGGCAAGCTCGACAACATAGGGAAATTCTTCGCAAAGGCAAAGCAATTGCTGAACGAAGGCGGACAGATATTGGTTGACTCAAGCGACCTCAGCTACATATTCGAAGATGAAGACGGATTCTTCGACACCACAGAGTTCTACAACTACTACGGCGAGATTGATTTCCGTATGCAGTACAAGAACATCAAGGGTTCCGAGTTCTACTGGCTCTACCTTGACTCCGACACCCTGCAAGAGCAAGCCGCAAAGCATGGCTTCAACGCAGAGATCATCGCGGAAGGAGATCATTGCAATTACCTTGCAAGACTGACAACTAAAATACAATAAATAAAAACGGCAAGACCTCGAAAGAAGTCTTGCCGTTATGCCTTTTTAGGAGCTAAACTCTAAGGCCTTTAGCTTATTACTTGTAGCCTTGAGCCTCAACTTTCACAAGTAAAACTTGCAAAGTTGAACTACTTTACCTTGTCAACGATAGCCTTGAAAGCAGCTGGGTTGTTAACAGCGAGGTCAGCGAGAACCTTGCGGTTGATTTCGATACCAGCCTTGTGGAGAGCACCCATGAGTGTGCTGTAGCTCATACCCTCGAGACGAGCAGCAGCGTTGATACGCTGGATCCAGAGAGCGCGGAAGTTGCGCTTCTTGTTCTTGCGGTCACGATAAGCGTAAGTTAAACCTTTCTCCCATGTGTTCTTTGCTACTGTCCAAACGTTCTTGCGAGCGCCATAGTAACCACGGGTAAGCTTGAGTATATTCTTTCTTTTTGCTCTTGAAGCAACATGATTCACCGATCTTGGCATAATTTCTTAATTTTAAAAGATTAAAAAGATGTTTTGATTAAAACGATAAAACTGCCTTTAGCCTTTAGCTTTTAGCCTTCAGCCTCATAACGCAGTTTTGAACTTTAACGAAGGTTAAGAAGGTCGCGTACCTGCTTAGTGTTAGTACCATCGAGAAGAGTGTAACCAACGAGGTTGCGCTTCTGCTTCTTAGTCTTCTTAGTCAGGATGTGACTGTGGAAGGCGTGACGTCTTTTAATCTTACCAGTACCAGTGAACGAGAATCTTTTCTTCGCTCCTGAATTTGTTTTTACCTTTGGCATGTTTGTTAAAATTTTAATTAGTTATTTATTAATGGTGGCAAAGTTTTTAGCGGACTTTACGCACCGAGAGATTTCTTTACTCTTCGCCGGCCTGTTCCTTAAGCTTGAGAAGTGCTTCAACGCCCTTGGCATTTTCAAGGAGACCGCCGTTCTTTGGTTCAACATTTTCCTGTGCAGCGTTTGCCTTTGCTTCTGCCTCAGCTTCTTCACGGTCGCGCTTCTGCTGGCTCTTCTTCTGGATAGCCTGCTTCTTTGGACTCATGTAGAGGAACATCTTCTTGCCGTCGAGGCGTGGGAGCTGGTCAACCTTTCCGTATTCTTCGAGATCGTTTGCGAAACGAAGAAGGAGAACTTCACCCTGCTCCTTGAAGAGGATGGAACGACCACGGAAGAACACGTATGCTCTTACCTTGTTGCCTTCCTCAAGGAATTCCTTAGCGTGCTTAAGCTTGAAGTTGTAGTCGTGTTCGTCAGTCTGAGGTCCGAAACGTATTTCCTTGACTTCCTGCTTAACCTGCTTCTGCTTCATCTCCTTAGCGCGTTTCTTCTGCTGATAGAGGAACTTGCTGTAATCAATGATACGACATACAGGCGGTTCTGCATTAGGAGAGATTTCCACGAGGTCAACCTCTTGCTGTCTTGCCATGTCAAGTGCTTGTCTGGTAGGGATGACCATTGAGCCGTCTTCGCCTACAAGTCTTACCTCCTTAGCACGAATCTGTTCGTTGATTCTGTGTTGCTGCTGAGGCTTTTTTCTTTTGTCGTTTCTCATTAATTAGTTTTAGAGATGAATAATTATAAGGATTACTAATGCTTTCGGGACATCAATGTCCACACAAAAAGCGGTGCAAAGTTACACATTAATTATTAGTTGGCATACAACTTTCCCACATTTTCTGCTAAAACATTGATATTCACGAACTATATTAAGCATTTTTAACATCCACAGATTTAACTTCAGGCATTTTTCCGTTCTAATATCATGTAAGCGCTTACGAATAATCAACAAAAAAATCCCCCAAAAACATGAAGATTCTTAAAATGATTTTCGCCACACTGATGCTTTCATTAAGCACAATGGCGTTCGCACAGCAACAAACAGCTCGATCAGCAGAGCAGATCAAGGAAATGCGTTGGCAGATGGTTTCGCAGAAGATGATGCTCTCTGATGCCGAGAGTGCAAAGGTAAAACCAATCTACGACGACTACCTCAATGAGCTCCGCGGTCTTCACCCTGAGCGCAACAACAAACCCGAAGCAAAGGCAAACAAGCAGGACGCGAAAGCAAAGGCAAGCAAACCTGAACGCAAGCAGTCTACTGAGGCAGAGATAAAGGAGCAGATGAAGAATAAGTTCGCTCTCCAGCGCAAGCAGATTGACATCAAGGAGAAATACTTCGACAAGTTCTGCAAGGAGCTCAACGCTCGTCAAGCGCAGTATCTCGTCAACTCAGCTGATGCCATGCAGCACCCTACTCCACGCAAATCATTCGGACAGAACCGCGGACAGAACAACCGTCGCCCAGGCATGAACGGAATGCAGCGTAGATGAGGTGCCTATAGGATGGCAATATAATAGGTGACAAAATTAAATATTTAATATCATTAGTGTCCCGTTAAAATTGGGACGAAGTTAAATTTAATCAAATAGTCCC
>JAKSLI010000068.1 GCA_024401305.1 Bacteroidaceae bacterium
ACGACTATCGTGAGAGCCAGAAACAGATGTGGGATCTTTATTCCGTCACGACTACTGCAGAGAAGAAAGGAATTGCTAAAGGACGTGCGGAAGGTCGTGCGGAAGGTCGTGCGGAAGGTCGTGCGGAAGGCGAGCATAACAAGGCTATTGATATTGCAAAGAAACTTCTCGCATCCGGTTTAGATATGGAATTCGTTGCCAAAAGTACAGGATTGTCTGTGGATGAATTGAAGTCCATACAATAGTATGTCGCACCTGTCATGCTTTATGCGAGAAAAATGCGTACAACTCTCCACCTCTCCGCAAGGGGCGTTGGAGATACTGATTACCAAAGAGTTACAATTGCGGAGAGTTTGCTCAACTCTCCGCAAACTCTCCGCAAACTCTCCGCAGCAGTTTTTACTCCATAACTCACAGGAAAACGTACAGAAAGTCACGGAGAAAAATAAATATCTCATAAGAAAACGCCTCAAAAAATGCATTTTTTGAGGCGTTTTCCTATTTATTCACATCTGCGTGCCAAAATCAAACCATCAACGAGAGAGCGTTATGCCAAGCAAGATGGCGTGGGTGTAGTTGTGGTATTTGAGGTTGTTGACCTTGTACTGGTCGTAATCGCCGAGGTAGCCTATGGTGAAGGTGCGGCGTGCTATCGGGAATGAAAGCGAGAGGGCATGACGGAGTGATGGCGTGGCGATGATGGTTGTCGGCACGATGTTGTGGTCGTAGTTGCCACGGGCGAATATTTCGTAATACGACTGCCCATAGTTTGGCGAGAACATCAGTCCGAAGGTTGGCACGGAAGCCTGGTAATGGAGTGCGAGAGGCAGATTGAACACGCGGAAGGAGTAGTCTGCCAAGGCTGCTGGACCAATCTGCACCCCTGCCCTACCCTGCGCAGGATTGTTGGAGTTGCGGAGGTTGTAAAGGAAACCGATGTTGGCGGCAGCCTGTGCTCCGACACGAAGGGTGAGGTTTGGAACGGAGAGCGTCAGTGGCGTGAGAAGTCCGTAGCGAAAGCGGTACATGCCCGCGAGTTCCGTGGCATTGCCTGCGCGGTTCTCCACATTCGCGAACGACGCCTCGTGCTGGAAGAGGTGGGTGAGCTGCTCGCGGTTTTTCTGTGTTGTTGCCACGAAGCGAAACTCAACGCCTGTGTATTCCTCTGGAGAGAGGTAGGTGTCGAGGATGTTGGTATGAGCAACTCCCAACTGCAGATCGGTCTGGGAGAAGGCGTTGACAGATATTGCCAGCAATATGCTTAAAAGAATTTTCCTCATCGTTATGGCATTGGATAGATGTTCTCCCACTTCACATTCCACTTGCCGTCCTTCGGAAATCCTGGGTTCTTTTCGGTGCATCCGTCCCAACCTGCGCACATGAGTGCCACGGCAGTGAGCAGACCGCCATTGCCCGGGAGATAGCAACGGAGTCGCTGATCCTGATAGTTGTGTCCGTTAGGGAGATAAGTGTTCGTGCGCTTCTGCATGAGGAGTGCTCCGACAGCCTTCTCCGGCATTCCGAGACGCGCGGCACACATGGCTGTCATAGGATGATCCCATCCCCAAGTCTTTTCCCAACGCCAGTTGTCCCAAATCCAGTCGAAGGTATTCTTCATGATTTCCTTGTTGACGAGACGACTGTCAGGGAGTATGCCGATAGCTCCGAGAACAGCCATGTGGTCGGATGTGAAGCGCTCGTCGGTGTAAGTGTCGAGAGCGTTTTCGGAAGCGAGGTAGAGCGAGTCGGTGCCGGCATTATCGTCAGAAATAGCCTTGAGCGGAGAGAGATGGTTGATGATGTCGTCCCACTTCTCGTTGCGTGGCAATCCGCGCTCTACGCGGTCTTTCTGCGCAAGTTCTAGGGCGAACTTCCAGTAGGCTACCTCAAACGGCGGGTTCACAGTTTCCGATGCGCGGAGAGTTTCCTGGGCAGCGATAACGCCCTTGAGGACATAGCGGTAGTTGCCCCCATTGACCCCCTCCGTCTCAGGCCCCCCAACCCCCTCAAGGGGGCGGAGGGTTGAGCCATCCGGAGAAGGGATATTTCCGATGTATTCTTTGGTTGCGAAGTCTGCCATGAATTCAGCAGTTTTCTCTATAAGGTCAGACACCTTGTCCGTTCCCTCCCCCTTGTGGGGGAGTCGGAGGGGGTCTTCCATGCCCTTCGCCTTTGCCGTGCGCTTGATGAGTTCCGAGAGATAGATGTAATGTGGCTGCTGCCAGATAAGGAAACTGCCCACCTTTGACGGTGCTTCAGTGGCAGAAGGGTCGGTCATCTTCATCCAACGAACACCCTTGAAACCCTGACGCTCAGCTATTTCGCGAGCAATAGGTTCTGCCTGCTCATACCATTTTAGCGTGTTTGCCGCCTTCTTCGGATGGTTGTAGAGAGCAAGCCATGACTGATGCCACCAGATCATCTCAAGATGGAACTTTCCGAACCATGAGTTGTAGGTAAGACCCGTTTCCTGCGGCGGGGTGTTTCCTGCACATTGAGTGGCGAGAAGCCACTGGGAAAGCATTACGCGGCGCTCGAGTTCCGGTGCGCGAGGGTCTGTGCAATCAGAGAAATCGACAACACCTGTGTTATGCCAGAACTTTGTCCATACATCTGTTGACTTGGCAGCTACTGTCTTATAATCTGGGGCTATTGCTGATACTGGGTTAGGAAATTTCTCGAGGTATTCCACACTCACTTCCCAGTCATTGCTTTTCGGAGTGAGAGTAAAGTAATTGGCAGCCTTCTCCTTGAAAACAGCCTTTCCCTTCCATCTTACAATGACATAGTACTTTGTCTCGTCTATTTCGCGAACAAGCGCTACAGACGAGCCTTCCTTGCTGGTGCTTTCAAAGAGAATCTTCGTAGAGTGTTTTTCGTTCTCTGCCCAGTTGCAGGCGTCGTCGCTATGACCGCCTGTAGGATATGGGAAACGGAGGCAGAGCGGAGTCTTAGCCTTGGTTACGATGTGAGCAGCTATCAAATCGGCTTTCGGATTGCAGAATGTGCTTACCTTATAATCCTTGCCTGCATAGCGGAACTGGCTGCTAAGTTCGCCGGTCATCATGTTGAGAGTCTGGTCGATGCCTGTAAGAAGCCCACCTGCAGTAAGGTCGATCTTTGCCGACTTTGTCACAACGCCTTTCCCATCAGTTGCCACTGCTTCGCCCGGGCCTACCATCTCTTCGACATTGGTCTTCACGGACTTCATGCCACGAGTGCGCCAAGGATTGTTCGGGAAGTCGAAACCGAGAACGCCAAGGTGAAGGCGGTGCGGATTGGAACGGAAATAGTTTGCCGCATCGTTCTTTCGCTGCACGCGCTGCTGCTCCTCGAGAGGTGCGTTCTTATCGACCTTGAACTGAGTGGCATAGAGCTCCTTATGACCGTGCCCGAAATCGTATTCTTGAAGGTCTTCTTCCGGGCGAAGGTTCTTCGTGTTAGGGAAGCTGTGCCACCCCCAGTTGCTCATCGTACCGAGTGGCACGCCGTTCTTGTAGAGTTCAGGAAACGACTGCAAGCCAGTGACATCGGCAGTGAAGGAGAAGTCGCCGTTGCCCACATTGAGCGATGCCATCGTATCGACCTTCGTGATATGCGGATTATTGCGCGAAACGAGCGCCTCGCGGTCAATCTTCTGCGCAAAGGATGCAGAGAACGAGACGAGTAAGAGAAGCGAATATAGGATGTTTCTTTTCATTTTATATAAGGTGGTTATGGGTTATATTCTGTGCAAAAGTACAAAAAATAAGTGTTATCTGCCTAAAATTCGCCATAAAGTTGTAATTTTGCACAATAAAAAGGCTTTTGCCAGTGGAATATTAATCGATATGAACCTAAAATTCCTTTTCAACAGCGGAAAGAATCCGAAATGGAAATACTTCCTCAAATGCTATTGCCGCAGTCTTGTTCCAAATTCGTACTACAGAAGAAGGCTGCAAAAGGTGCTTGAGGATGCAAAAAAGCGCGACGACTACGACTACATCCAGCAACGCGCTGACTACTACTGCAAACTTACCGACAACAAGGACATGCAGAAGGGCAGTTATCATGCTATCGGCGACATGAAGATGTGCCGACAGAAGGTGTATTACTATGACTCAATGGAATATCTCAGATGGTTTGACCCAAAGCTGAAGATGAGTCTGCTGCCGGGCGACATCAACTATGTTCCGGAATCGCCACAGATACTGAAAAGCCGTCCTATAGGCGACAACAACGCCAACAGCGTGCTGCTGAACCTGAACAAGGTGCGCCACTTCATATTCATCGACGACAAAGTTCCGTTCGCCGAGAAGAAGAACATGGCTATCTTCCGCGGAAAGATTGGTCTCCCGGAAAGAGGCGGATGCAAGATGCAGCGCTGGCATCTGCTGAAGAAATTCTGGGGACATCCGCTGATGGACCTTGGCGAGATAGCATCCGGCCACGGCGACCACACGGAAGAATGGCTCACACCGAAACTGACTATCTATCAACAGCTTGAGTATAAGTTTGTCTTTTCAATAGAAGGCAATGACGTGGCGAGCAACCTGAAATGGATAATGTCGTCGAACTCCATTGCCGTAATGCCTAAGCCTACTTGCGAGACTTGGTTCATGGAGGGTACTCTCATCCCTAACTACCACTATATTGAGGTGAAACCAGACTACTCCGACCTTATCGATCGCCTCAACTACTACACCGAACATACGGACGAAGCTGAGGCGATAATAAGGCATGCTCATGAATATGTAGAGCAGTTTCGCGATGCTGAACGCGAAGACATCATTTCATTGCTGACGCTGAAGAAGTATCTGGAGATATGCAATGATTAATCCCACGGATACTTCACGCCCCACTCCTTGCGCAACTCGTCCATCTGATGCATGATGCGGAGTGTTTCTGCGTGTGGCATTTCGTCGCACTCTATCTTGCCTGCGTTGATGGCTGCGATTGACGAATAGACCTGGTATTCGTAGCCAGTAACCTTCTTTGGGCAAGGGATTTTCTTGATGACCTGATAGTCGTTGTCAACGATTGTCATGCTCTCAGGATTGTTGATGTTCTCAACGATGATGTGTCCCTTGTCGCCCGAGATTATTCCTTGGCGGTCGCTCTTCACGAGGTTTGATGAGAAGAGTACTGCCATGCGGTCGTCAGAGTAATGCAACACGATTGAGTTCTGGCTGTCAACGCCTGTATCAGTGAGCATGCAAGAAGATGTAGTGCTCTGGATATCAGTGCCGAAGATCATTGCCGCGAAGTTCAGCACATAGACGCCAAGGTCGAGAAGTGCACCGCCAGCGAGCTCTGGGAGATACATTCTTGGCTTGTCGATGTTAGGATAGCAGAGGTTGGCAGAAACCATCTTTGGAGTGCCTATGATACCGCTATCCACAGTTTCCTTGATAGTCTTTGAGAGCGGCATGTAGCGTGTCCAGATAGCTTCGGTGACGAAGATATTCTCGCGATGCGTCCTCTCGATGATTTCCTCTGCCTGCCATGCGGTAGCAGTGAAGGCTTTCTCGCAAAGAACAGGCTTCTTGTGGTCAAGGCAAAGCATCACATTTTCGTAATGATGAGAGTGAGGTGTTGCGATATAGACGAGCTGAACTTCAGGGTCTGACACGAGTTCCTCGTATGAGCCGTAAGCCTTTGTTGCGTTATGTGTTTTCTGGAACGCCTCAGCAGTCTCAATCTTTCTTGATGCCACTGCGTAGAGTTCAATATCAGCAGTTCCGTTTACGGTCTTTGCCATCTGGTCTGCAATCCATCCAGTGCCGAGAATTCCAAGTTTGAATTTTGTCATATTAGTATTGGATTTGGGTTATCATTGCTGGTTTTGGGTAACTGTGGTAGTGATTGTTCCTTCCTTGAGGCGTGTTGTTATGATGTCACCCTGCTTTACCTGCGAGGCGGAAGTGACAAGGCGGTCGTTGGCGAAGGTCATGGAATAGCCTCTGCCAAGAAGCAGCTCCGGGTCGAGAGCGCGAAGCTTCTCCGAAATAAGTTGCAACTTGTGCTTTTCCTTGTCGATAGACTTGGAAGCGGCAACGGTTATGCGATTGTAAAGTCTGTCGAGTTTTGCCGTTTCGTTTGCACTGACGAGAGAGAATAGCGTAGGGATCTTATCGGAAAGCGTCTGCAATCGGAGTTTCTCGTTCTGTATTCTGAGAAGTGAGATGCGCTCAATCCTTTCCTTTGCCTGAACCACAATATCAAGCGTTGACAGGAGATTTTCAATGAGAAAGACCGCTGCTGCCGTCGGTGTCTTCACGCGAGTGTGTGAGATAAGGTCAAGCACGCAATTATCGCGCTCGTGGCCAATGCCGGTAATAACTGGCAGAGGGAACTGCGCCACATTCTCAGCAAGCGGCAAGGAGTCGAAGCCAGACATGTCGGAGGTAGCGCCACCGCCACGGATTATCACGACGCAATCAAACTCGTCCTGACGGTCGAAGACCCTGTTGAGCGCGGCAATGACGCTCTGCTCCACACTTTCGCCTTGCATGATGGCAGGGAAAAGTTCCGTTCGGAATGCGAGGCTTGCCGCATTGCCATGAAGTTGGTTGCAGAAATCGCCATAACCCGCAGCACCTTCAGCAGAAATGACCGCGATATTCTTGGCAAAAGGAGAGAACGGCAACTGCTTCTGAAGGTCGTAAATGCCTTCTTCCTTCAGTTTTCGGATTATCTCTTCACGCTTTCGCTGCATATCGCCGATTGTGAAAGTCGGGTCAATGTTTATGATGTTCCATGAAAATCCGTGGACTTTATGGAATGTAGGTCGCACTTGCAGCAGCACTTTCATGCCAACGCGGAGCGGAGTGTTGGTGACGGTGATGAAATTGTTCGACACGAAAGACCACTGACTCGCCCAGCAATTGGCACTCGCCTTCGCAATCGGTGTGTTTGAACCGTCTTCTTTCTCCACAAGTTCCATGTAGCAATGTCCCTTGAGAGAGATGTTTGCTATCTCTGCCTGCATCCAGTAAGCATAGTCGAGAGACTTCTCCACGACGGCTTTCACGAGGCTGTTAAGTTGCGAAAGAGAGTAATATTCCTGCATTTTATCAATAGAGTTTTGCGCTCATCAGTCCGACAACGACATCGTTGGAATGAGTTGTGAGACGCAGAGACTTGAGTTTCTTCTGCTTGTTGAGCGGCAGATAGAGAATCACGGAAGCTCCGCCGTCAATGCGACGATTGTTGAAGCGAGCAATCTCGGAGTTGCCAGAGTTGGCAGTGAATCGCTCGTCCATGAGCGTGCCGAGAGGTTCGTTGCCGCCTCCGAGTTCTTCGATGAAGCGGAAATGCTTGCCTGTTGTGAACTGGCGACGCAGCGGACGAGGGGTGTCAATCTTGAACGCACGACCGTCAGTATAGAAGTCTTGCTCTATCGGTGCCCAGTTGTCCGGGTTGCGAAGAGGAAGAACTTCGGTTGTTCCGTCGTTGTAAGTGACGGTGATGTCAGCATTGTCGATGTGGCACTGCATGTGGTTCGTAGAGCCGGCAAGCTCGAGAAGCACACCTTCTGCCTTTCCCTTGAGAGGGATTGTCACGGAGTTAGGATAGTTGTCCCACAGGGATGTGTAAACAATTGGTTCTGAACATTTTATGTCGGCAGTTTCCTTTGTGCTGCACCAGTCGCCAATGCCTTGCTTCGGTATCTCAAGGGTTGTGTAAGGAGAGCGTGGAGAAAGATATTCGTTTTTGAAAATATCCTCCACCTTTGCGTTGAAATATGGTGCGAGATTAACGGAAACTGAAGGTTTTGATGAGAGGCTTTCGGGAAGGAGAGTGCAGAAGTTTGGGGTAGAGGGATTTGAAGCTGACGCTTCAAACACAGGGGCAGAAACCTCTGAAACCTTTGAAACCTTTGAAACCTCTGAAACTTTTGAAACCTCTGAAACCGCTGAAGCCATTGAAACCGCTGAAACCTCCTTTATCATTATTCTTGGATTAGAGGCAAACTTCGTTTTAATGTCATAGACCGGCTTGCCATCCACCACATCATACACATAATCTATATAAGATGTGTGGAGCTCTGCGTGTTTCCAATCAGAAGGGAAGCCCGGAATGATGGTGATTTCATTGTCGAGCATGTTTGGATAGATGCCGAACAGACCTTGCACAATGGCACGAGAAGCGATGCCGACGCAATCGGAGAAATCGCGATAGCACTCACCACGAGCGCGGTCGTAATAACTAATCTGACCGAAGTTTCCAGGACAACCTCCGAGATACATTCCGTCCATGACATTCGCCTTGAACAAGCGGAAAGCCTCATCAGCACGACCTGCCTTCCAATAAGCGAGGGAGGTGTGATAGACCTCGGCAGAAGCCACATTGTTTATGCTCCATGAATAAGGGAGCCAGTTGGTGGTGGCGAGGGTGTGGAGAGGGGGAGTATTGCCCGAAGCTGACGCTTCGGGAACAGGGGCTGAATTAAGAAGAGAAAGAGGGGCTGAATTAATTTTTATTGGGATGTGAGGGATGTTCTTGTCAATCCATTGGGTTGCCTTGAAATATTGCTCAGGTGTGCTGACCTCAGAATCTATGGCGTGATAGATTGTCCAAAGAGCTGGTGAGGTATGGAGGCGCTTTTCTCCCATAAAGTCTTGGAACTCAGCCCATACGCCTTCATCTTTCATCCATAGGCGAGCATTGATGGCAGCCTTTATCTTCTCTGCTTCGTTCTTGTAAGGAGTGGCATCGATGCCGAGTTTCTCTGCAATCTGTGCTGCAACCTTGTTTGCTCTGTAATTATATGCCGAAGAATGGGTTACGGCTCCTGAGTTATAGTAGAGAGCATCGCTAGCCCAAATGCAGCAATAAGCATCGTAGAGTCCGTCGTTATCCGGGTCGAAGTTGCGCTTTTCCCATTCTAGATGGCGCTGGATAACAGGGAACATCTTGCGAGCGTAATCCAAATCGCCTGTCCAAAGAATATGCCAAAGAAGTTCGTCGATATAAACGAGGTTCATATCGTAGTGGTGCATCTTGTTGTTCTGCTGTGGATTGCGGCAAATATAGCCGTTGGAATACATCTGAGTGCCCCACACTTTAGCAGCACGAGCAAGGTTTACTGTTGAATCTTGAGTAGGATGAGGTATTGTGGCAGGCACATCGGTCACCTGAGATGCTGCGTAATTGTCGAAATGAGTTCGCGCCTTGTCAGTCCAACCGAGGCAATCGCCCATATATCCGGCACGCCAACCGTTGAGCGGCATTCGCCAACCGTTAGCACCATGCTGCCAAACGCCAGAGTTATCATCCCAACAGCCATCGGCAGCCATGGCAAGAGCACCACCGAGAGTGTTGATGTAAGGGTCTGGAGTGACGATTTTCATTGAATTGGCAACCTTCAATCGCTGCTCCTCCGCCTCACGAAGAAGAGTAACGCCTTCTGCTTCAGTGCATTGCTTTATCTCGTTGTCTTCAAAAAGAAGGAAAGTGCTAGTGACCTCCAACTCCTTGACAAGTTCGTTTGGTTCAAAGGAATCCGCCTTGTCTGCACCCATATCTCCGCTTCGACTGAGCTTCTTTGCACGGATGGTAGATTGCTTGCAAACGAGGTTGCGCTTGCCTTTCGATGTGAAGCGGAATATTGCTCCTTCCCTATCAGCCAAAGGAATGGCAATGATGCTTATCGTGTCGGCAGGAATGCGCTCGTCGAAAACCTTGTAAGTGCGCTTGCCAGCAGTGTAACGAGCCTCGCAGTAAGCCACGGAATCAAGCGGAATTCCGTTGACATAGAAAGAGATGTTGTACGACTTTGGCTTATTGTAAGACGCGAAGATTGGCTTGTCCGATGTTTCCAAACGCCAAGCAGTGTGAGTGCCGTAAAGCGGACGAGTGAAGCGGTTGTTGCCGTTTATGCACACAAAGTCTTCGCCATCAGGGAAATAGTTCTGATGGCGGGCATCAGTTTTTTCGCCCGACGAAGAAATCATCGGAAAAGATGGCTGCGCAGAAGCTTGGTTTAGAATGCAAAAGGCAGCAAGAAGCGTTATCAGTATAAGGGTTATTTTGCGCATTGTTCGGATTATTGTTTGAAGAGTATCTGCTGACCGCGTGAGGTTTCGTCAAAGATTCCGTCGTCAAGGATGTGATTTCCATTGCAGAAAGTGTGGACAACCTTCCAGTGGAATTCATCGCCTTCAAGTGGACTCCAGCCGCATTTACTTTGGATTTCAGCCTTTGTCAATGTCCAAGGTTCTGCGGAATGCTTCACGATTGCAATGTCTGCCTTGAAACCTTCCTTCAGCAAGCCACGGTTTTCTATGCCAAAGAGTTCTGCCGGATTAGCCGACATCTGCTTTGAAATGGTGAGAATGTCAGCATCGGAAATAGCCTTATTCTGCTTGTCGCTGAAAAGTTCAAGCATTGAAATCAACGAGAACTGAAGCATAGGCATTCCAGAAGTGGCAGTAAGACATCCTCCTTGCTTTTCTTCCCATGTGTGAGGAGCGTGGTCGGTTGCTATTGTAGCTATCTTTCCCGACTTTATTGCGCTGATTATTGCCTCTTGGTCTTCTGCGGTTTTCACGGCAGGATTGCACTTTATGGCAGTTTTGCGAGTGGCATAATCGCTGTCATTGAACACGATATGAGGCAGACAAGCCTCGAAAGTGACAGGCAGATTGAGTTGCTTTGCCGACTCAGTAAACATCTCTGCCTCTTCTTTCGTCGAGATGTGGGCAACATGAAGTCGGGTGCCATACTGCTTTGCAAGAACCATAGCCTCAAGAGTTGATTTCTTGCACGCCTCGCGATTACGGATCAGCGGATGAAGGGAAACATCGGCATCTTCGCCATATAGTTTCTTTACTTCCTTTGTCTGCTCTTGGATAATTTCGTTTGCCTCGCAATGAGCCATGACAATAAGGTTGTTTTCCTTGGCTGTCGAGAACACTTTCGCCAACGCCTCTTCGCCATCTACGAGCATATTTCCCGTGGAACTTCCCATGAAAAGTTTCACGCCAGGGGTTGTTCGCTTGTCAATATCCTTGAAAAGATGAGTGTTTTCGGTTGTCGCACCAAAGAAGAAGGCATAGTTCACATGACTCTTCTCCGCTGCAAGTTTCTGCTTATCGCTGATTGTTTCGAGATCTGTTGTCTGCGGCTTGCAGTTTGGCATGTCAAAATAAGATGTAACACCACCAAAAGCAGCTGCACGACTCTCGCTCTCAATGTCAGCCTTGTTAGTGAGACCTGGCTCGCGGAAATGGACATGTGTGTCGATAATGCCTGGGAGAACATAACTTCCGGAAGCGTCAACAATGGTTGTTCCTTCAGGATAATCGCTAATGGGCTGTGCGCTAATGGCAGAAATCTTATCGCCAATAACCAAAATATCGCCAACAAAGACTTTGTCTTCGCTGACGATATTTCCATTTTTTATGAGGTAATTCATTATATTATTCTTTGTCTTGTTACTTTGCCGTTGAATCTACCGGTGCTGCCAAATCGTTTGGCGTTGGAACTTGACTAGGTTGGGTTGGTATTGTTCCTTCGTAATCTGCAGGAACATCTTCGGTAGTATTCTGTTGTGAAGGCATTTCCACTGTTCCATTCTCAAGTCCTTCAATGAGTCTTGCCTGCTCAAGATACATCTTGACATAAGGATCGTTCTTGAAATCGTCTGTTGCCTTGCTGAGAATGTCTTCTACCCAAGGTGACATCTGTGGCATTTGCGCCTGAATGGTAAGGAACTGGAAAGCTGCCGCTGCAAGAACATTGTCGAAGTTATGGCAAATGAACTTTGTAGCCAATGAATCCTTCTGGATAAGAAGCAACTGGAACTTTTGGTTAAGGATGGTGTTGAGCGAGTCTTCGTCTTCGCCATTCATGATGCCTTGACTCTGTCTATGAGACAAATCCTCTATCTCGCCGTCGATCTTTACGAGTGATTTGCGGAACTCCGAGAACTTATCATTGAGTTCTGTGCCGCTGACTTCCTCACCTGTCATATTGATGGAAACCTTTATCTCGCCTTCCTCAAGGATTATCGGCAAAGCATTGGCTTCGTTTGTTATGTAGGCAATCTTCACTGTATCAGTTGTGCCGGCAAACGCAAACTGTCCGTGGACAACTTCGCAAGAGTCGATAGGTTTCATTTCGTCAGCTACGAATGTCTGCATATAGAACTTCTGACCGTCTAGCAAAGACACATCCGTAGCACCGTTAATCTTATACGACGAGCCACAAGAAGCCATCGCCATGGCAAACGCTAAAACGAAAAGGAAATATATGTATGATTTTCTCATATATAAGTTAATGTAATCTTGGAATGTTTTCAAAACGCACGCAAAGTTAAAAACTTTCGCCATAATAGCAATGAAAATCCCCCATAATTTTCATTATAGGGGAATATTTTAAGATTTTTTAATAAGATATGCGATTCTATGAGTGGAATACATTTCAAAAAAGACAGCAATTAGAAGCAATACTACCCAGTTATTATTAATGTATTGGATATAGAACATGTAGGCATCGTTAGCAACAAAAAGCGGATAAACCAAGCGGAAACTCTTCTCCACGAGGAACAATCCGGCAAGTACGAAAGCTACATCTGCAAACACCATCATACGACGAAGACGAGTTATGGCCAAATCATTGCCCTCATACTTCTGCTGACACTGCATGGCAGCGAAGCAAACCGCACCGATCAGGAAGATGCAAGCACCAGTCTTGTGGCAATAGTCAGCAGTTGCAATGTCAGAAAACACAGGAAGATCGGCAACGAGATTCACTCCCGCTCCCAACACCATCATCAGACCGCCAAAAATAAAGATATAAGTTTGGATGTTAGTTAGTTGCTTCATTCTTATAGTCGTTAGAGAACACAAAGATATCCTCGTCGTCAGCCTTCATGTAATACTGCTCACGAGCAATCTTTGCAATGGCATGAGGATCTGTCTGGATGCGCTTGATCATGTTCTGATCCTCTTCATACTGCTTGTTGTAAGAGTTGATTTCCGCTTCGAGCGTCTCGATTTCGTTGAGTCGCTGCCAATGCGTGAGCACACTATTGTCGCCTGTTATGCCAACAATAAGAACGCCGAAGAACACAACAAGCCAGTATTTGTTGTGTCCTATAAAATCCCATATTTTATTTATTAATGTCATTTCGTGTGCAAAATTAAGAACTTTTTTTAATTTGCAACCAAATATTTCATAAAAACTTCTTACATTTGCATCAATTTTAACCAATTTGGTCTGAAGTAAACATGGAATACATTGTATCGGCAAGAAAATATCGCCCTCTAACCTTCGACTCGGTTGTTGGTCAGAGCGCACTCACTTCTACGCTGAAGAACTCCGTGAAGACTGGCAAACTAGCACATGCTTACCTCTTCTGCGGACCTCGCGGCGTAGGCAAAACCACTTGCGCCAGAATATTTTCCAAGGTCATCAACTGCATGAACCCAACGGCAGAAGGCGACGCTTGCGAAGAATGTGAAAGCTGCAAGGCGTTCAATGAGCAGCGCTCGTTCAATGTCTTTGAACTTGACGCAGCATCCAACAACGGCGTTGAGCAAATCAAGACCCTGATGGAACAGACTCGTATTCCACCACAAATCGGAAAATACAAGGTGTTCATCATCGACGAGGTTCACATGCTTTCAACGGCAGCCTTCAACGCTTTCCTCAAGACTCTCGAGGAACCGCCAGCAAATGTGATATTCATACTTGCCACGACAGAAAAGCATAAACTTTTGCCTACCATCATTTCTCGTTGCCAGATCTATGACTTCGAGCGAATGACCGTGCCTAACATCATCAATCACTTGAAGATGGTGGCTGACAAGGAAGGCATAAAATACGAAGAAGAAGCTCTCAATGTCATCGCAGAAAAGGCTGACGGCGGTATGCGCGATGCCCTTTCGGTGTTCGACCAGGTAGCAAGTTTCTGCCAAGGCGACATCACTTACGAGAAGGTAATCCAAGACCTTAATGTGCTTGATGCGGAAACCTACTTCCAAATCATCGACCTTTCGCTCCAGAACAATGTCTATGACATAATGCTTCTCGTGAACCAGACCCTTGCAAAGGGTTTCGATGGAGGACAACTCGTAAACGGACTTGCTGCCCATCTTCGCAATGTGATGATGGCAAAGGACGAAAGAACGGTCGATATGCTTCAGGTAAGTGCGCAGATGAAGGAAAGATTCAAGCAGCAAGCACAGAAGTGCAGCGCACCTTTCCTCTACAGGGCGCTTAGGATTCTGAACAATTGCGATGTAAACTACCGTGCAAGCAGCAACAAGCGTCTCCTTGTCGAACTGACGCTTATTGAGGTTGCACAAATCACGCAACCGGAAGTCCCAGGCTCCGGGCGTAAGCCCTATGCGCTGAAAACCCTGTTCAAACTATTCACAAACCGTAAGCAGTCAGGGCAAGTAAGCCCAGCGGATGTTAAGCAGGTGTCCGTGGCTGCTGAAAAAGCAAAGCAAACTACAGAAACGAAACAAGTCAAAGAGACAGCAAAGCCTGTTGAAACGGCTGCAAGACCTGTCGAAACGAATCCAAAACCACAGTCTCCGAAGGCATTCAATCCAACTTCACCCGGTGGTTTTTCCGGCGGTTTCTCACTAAAGAAACTGATGTCGAAAACCAACACTACCGTAACAGAAGAGAAAGCCGAGGAAACGGTTGACGAGAACAAATCATTCACGAGCGACCAGTTATTGTTCGAATGGATGGCGATGTGCAATCGTATGCCAAAGGAAAAAGTCGGACTTGCCATGCGCCTCAAGAACATAATCCCGACGATAACGACATTTCCCGAGATTGAGGTTTGCCTCTCCAACCAAATGCTTTACGAAGAAACCGCAGTCATTCGTACAAGAATACAAAGTACGCTGCGCGTAAAACTACAAAACAAGAACATCTCGGTGGTGCTAAGACTTGCAGAAAAAGAAGAGATAAAGCCTCTGCAAACTCCTCTGCAACGCTTCAACGAATTAAAAGAAAAGAACGACGCACTGAGAGAACTCTTCGAAGGTCTAGGCATCACTACAGTATCGTAACCAACCAAAAACTATAAAAAAAATGGCACAACTTCTCAAACCAGCTGATTACAAGGCATTGCTCGACGCTCGCAAGACAGAGCAAGGCATCAAGCTTGTAAAGGACTTTTTCCAGCAGAACCTCTCTACAGAGCTTCGTCTGCACCGTGTTACAGCACCTCTTTTCGTAATGCAAGGTCTCGGTATCAACGATAACCTCAACGGCACAGAGCGTCCTGTAACTTTCCCAATCAAGGACCTTGGCGACCGCAAGGCTGAGGTAGTTCATTCGCTTGCAAAGTGGAAGCGTCTCTCTCTCGCTGAGCAGCAGATTCCTGAAGGCTTCGGAATCTATACTGACATGAACGCCATCCGTGCTGACGAAGAGCTTGACAACCTCCACTCTCTCTATGTTGACCAGTGGGACTGGGAAGCAGTAATCACTCGCGAGCAGCGCACTATCGATTTCCTTAAGGATGTAGTTCGCCGCATCTATGGCGCTATCCGTCGTACAGAGTTCCTCGTTTCAGAGCATTACGACAATATCAAGCCTTTCCTTCCACGCGACATTCATTTCATCCACTCTGAGGAACTTCTCGCTATGTACCCAGATCTTTCTCCAAAAGAGCGCGAAGACAAGATCGCAAAGGAATACGGAGCAGTGTTCATCATCGGTATTGGCGGCAAGCTTGCTAACGGAGAGAAGCACGATGGTCGTTCTCCTGACTACGACGACTGGTCAACTCCAACAGCAGATGGTCGTCGCGGCTTGAACGGTGATATCCTTATCTGGTATCCAGTTCTCAACCGCGCAGTTGAACTTTCTTCAATGGGTATTCGTGTTGACAAGGAGGCTCTTCTCCGTCAGCTTGACATCTGTGGCGATAACGACCGCAAGGAACTCTACTTCCACCAGCAGCTCCTCAACGACAAGCTCCCACTCAGCATCGGTGGTGGTATCGGTCAGAGCCGTCTTTGCATGGTTATGCTTCACAAGGCTCACGTAGGCGAAATCCAGGCTTCTATCTGGCCTGACGAAATGCGCAAGGAATGCAAGGAAGCAGGTATGCCTCTCATCTAAGAAACGGAAAAATCCAATAACGCAAGG
>JAKSLI010000069.1 GCA_024401305.1 Bacteroidaceae bacterium
ATAAAATAATGTTAGCCATCCGCAGAATACCGTGAGGTACCAGCGGATGGCTTTTTCGTTTAATATATACAACTCCTAATCAGGCAGCAGTTGGTGTCTAGGGACGATTTTTACATAAAAAATGCCACCGACAAGTGCGATGGCTCACTAATGTTTTCACAACGGACCGAAGTCCTTATTGTGAATTGCTGAAAATTAGTGGTGCAAAGGTAAGTGTTTTTTTCACTACTTCCAAAGTTTTTCGTAAAAAAAGTTTTGTGTATGGCAAAAAAAGCCTAAATTTGCAGCAAATAAAGTGATTTTATCATGAAGACAATTCTCGGATTAGACTTAGGAACAAATAGTATAGGTTGGGCTCTTGTCAATGAGGCAGAGTCCAGCACAGAACAGTCAAGTATTATAAAACTCGGTTCTCGCATTATCCACTTTGACAATTTCGTGAAAAGCGATACTGGAGCAAGTCCATACGATGCAGTGAAGGATTTCTCTGCAGGTAAAGGATTGTCGCCAAATGCAGGTCGTACGAAAGCACATGGCATGAGAATACGCTTGCAACGATATAAGCTGCGCCGCAAACATCTAATAAAGATTCTCAAAGACAATAATATAATAAAGGAAGACACCTTGCTATGCGAAGATGGCAAGGGCACTACGCTACAGACTTATCGCATTAGAGCCAAGGCAGCTACAGAAGAAATCTCACTTGAGGAATTCGCACGCGTACTACTTATGATAAACAAGAAGCGTGGTTACAAGAGCAGTCGCAAGGAGATTGTAGAGGACGGTGCGGAAGAAAGCGGTTTCCTCGGTGCCATCAGTGCGCGTAGCAAGCAACTCACAGAGCAGAGTCTCACTGTCGGTCAGTGGAAGTACAACCAGCTTAGAAGTAACCCTCACAAGAGTCTTCGTGACACGATATTCTATCGCCAGGACTATCTTGACGAGTTTGAAAAGGTATGGACTGTGCAGTCACAATACCACGCTGAACTGACTAACGAACTGAAAGAAACCATTCGCGACATCATAATCTTCTATCAGCGTAAACTGAAATCGCAGAAGACAGCCATCTCCTTCTGCCCATTTGAAAGCCAGCAAAAGGAGGTGGTCGTTGACGGAAAGAAGAAGTTGCGCTCTTTCGGTTGCAGAGTAATTCCTAAGTCATCTCCTCTTTACCAAGAGTTTCGCATCTTGCAGAACCTTAACAGTGTAAAGGTTACAGACTTCGTTCGTCATGAGGAACGAGTGCTTACCGCTCAGGAGATCTCCACATTGGCAGCAGAACTTGCCTATGCAGAGAAGATGAGCAAGGCAGGCGCAATGAGACTTCTCAAACTGAAGAAAACCGAGTACGACCTCAACTTTGAGGAACTACAAGGCAATCGCACCATGTCTCGTCTGCTCAAGGCGTTCTACAAGATTAAGGCTAAGGCAAGCGGAGATATTGAGAAGTTTGAAAAGATGTCGGCTACTGCAAAGCTTGAAGTGCTAGAACCTGCTCTTGAGAAACTTGGTATCAACACAGCCGTGCTTCACTTCGACTCTTCTCTTGAAGGCAAGGCTATGGAGAAGCAGCCAGCCTACCACCTATGGCATCTGCTCTATTCATACATTTCAGACGATTCTCGCTCAGGAAACGACAAACTCCTTCAGAAACTTGAAGAGCAGTTTGGTATCAGCAAGGAGTATGGGAACATCATTGCAAACATCGTATTCGAGGCAGACTACGGCGGTCTTTCCAGCAAGGCAATAAAGAAGATACTTCCTTTCCTAAAAGATTGCTATACTTACGACAAAGCCTGTCTGCAAGCGGGCTACAACCACTCGGGTTCTCTGACAAAGGAAGAAATGGATAATCGTGAACTTGATGACTTCCTTGCGCTCATTCCACGCACATCGTTGCGTAATCCTGTTGTGGAGAAGATTCTCAACCAAATGGTCAATGTGGTGAATCAGATTATCCTTGAATACGGAAAACCTGATGAAGTGCGCATAGAACTTGCTCGCGAACTGAAGAAGACTGCCAAGCAACGCCAACAGATGACGGAAGCAATTGGCAAATCCACGAAGGATCACGAGAAGATTGCAAAATTGCTACAGGAGGAATTCCACATAGCACGCCCTACTCGCAACGACATCATCCGCTACAAGCTCTATCGTGAACTTGCGAAAAACGGTTACAAGACTCTCTACTCAAACACTTATATTCCAATAGAGGAACTCTTCTCTAAGAACTTCGACATTGAGCATATCATTCCTAAAGCACGCCTCTTCAACGACTCCTTTGCCAACAAGACTCTGGAGGCGCGTAGCGTAAACAAGGACAAGAGCGACATGACCGCCTACGACTTTGTGCTATAGGCTTACGGAGAAGAAGGTATGCAGAGCTACAAGGCGAGAGTGGAAGAACTCTTCAAGGCGAAACAGATAAGCAAAGCGAAGCGCGACTTCCTGCTTATGGAAGAAAGCAAGATTCCTGCCGACTTCCTGAATCGCGACCTTGCCGAGTCGCAGTATATTGCCCGCCAGGCTCGCGAGATGCTGCTTAAGGTCGTTCGAACAGTAACAACTACTACAGGTTCCATCACAGACCGTTTGCGTGAAGATTGGGAACTTGTTGACATAATGAAGGAACTCTTATGGGACAAGTACGACCGACTTGGACTCACAGAGACCTACACCGATGCTGAAGGTCGCAAGATAGGCAAGATTAAGGACTGGACAAAGCGCAACGACCATCGCCATCATGCTATGGACGCACTCACTATCGCCTTTACAAAGCCTGCTTTCATTCAGTATCTCAACAACCTTAACGCTCGCAGCGACAAGGGCGGCGCAATATATGGCATACAGCAGAAGGAACTTGAAAACCGCAAGGGCAAGCTCCGCTTCAAGGCTCCTATGGAAATCAAACTGTTCCGTCAGGAAGCGAAGAAGCATCTTTCTGCAATCTTCGTTTCGCTCAAGCCTAAGGGTAAGGTTGCAACAAACAGTATAAACCCTGCAGGAAAGCAAAAGACCGTCACTCCTCGTGGACAACTCCACAACGAAACTGTTTATGGACGCATCCTTCAGCCTGTAGTAAAACGTGGCAAAATAGAGTACGAAGAGATGTTTACCATACGCAAGGCTGTTGCTCCTGACTTGAAGATTGACAAGGTCATTGACAAGCGCATCCGTGAAATCCTTCAGCAGCGACTTGCCGAATATGGTGGCGACGCAAAGGAAGCATTCTCTAATCTTGATGAAAACCCTATATGGCTCAACCGCGAGAAAGGCATTGCCATAAAGAAGGTTAAGGTGAAGGGCATGAGCGAAGTTGTGGCACTACGCGACAAGCGTAACCATAAGGGCAAGGTTGAAACGGAAAACGGACAAGTAGTGCGCACAGATTATGTGAGTACAAGCAACAACCATCATGTTGCTTTCTACCGAGATTCAAAGGGAAAGATGCAAGAACACATCGTTTCTTTCTTTGAAGCTGTTGAAAGAAAAAAGCAAGGTCTGGAAATTGTTGACCGATACTACAAATATGATGAAGGTTGGCGTTTCGTCTTCTCTATGCGAAAGAACGAATACTTTGTGCTTCCAAATCCTACTGAAGGTTTCTTCCCAGAGGATGTCAATCTGAACGACGAGAAGTATAATGAGGCAATAAGCCGCAACCTTTTTATGGTACAAGCGATTTCTGTAAAAGATTATCATTTTAGACATCATCTTGATGCAACCTCAGTGTATGAACAGACTTTGAAGGATCTCGTTTGGAAACGATTCCGAAAGCCACAAGATATGGAAGGTGCTGTCAAAGTCCGCATAAACCACATCGGCAAAATTGTTCAAATAGGAGAATAATTGTTATTAACCCAAGGGTGCAAGGCAAAAGCTTTGCGCCCTTTTTTATACGATGTCCACGCTCGCCGTGTTCGCTCATACCTACCAGAGAATGGTTATGTAGGTATGATGTATATTACAGATAAACAATTCTCGCAAATAGAGATATTCTTTCAGCAAGAGAAAACCCCACCAGTACACGAAGGCGTTCAACTTGAGCTTTTTTTAGGATGACGAAATCTTATTAAATTAAAATATCCATACCGAAAACAGTATGGATATTTTTCATTCTAAAAATCTTTGCAATTCATTGTTACTCAACAAGTTCCACATAGTCTATTGATATTGCGAGTGCAAAGATACTAATTTTTCAGCAATTCACAACTTTCTCAAGCATTAACGGATAAACTAACCCGTTGATATTGCGAGTGCAAAGATACTAATTTTTCAGCAATTCACAACATTAAGCACATTGAGCTCAACCAGCAGCTGTTGATATTGCGAGTGCAAAGATACTAATTTTTCAGCAATTCACAACAGGTTGTGTTCTACTATGACGCGACTTTCGGTTGATATTGCGAGTGCAAAGATACTAATTTTTCAGCAATTCACAACAGGTTGGCGCGAAGGTAGCCGAGATGCAAGGTTGATATTGCGAGTGCAAAGGTACGAATTTATCAGCAAACCACGACTATAATGAGACTTAATAAATAAGTCCCACTATCCATAATGGCAGTTTCTTGCCAATAGGGAACTCCATTGAGTCTGCGAGAACGTATGAGTTTGGGATATCAGCTATCTGGTCGAACGATTTGTCTGCACCGCCAACCTCGAATATCCATTTCCCGTCTATCTTGAAGTCTCCTTGAGTCTTGCCATATTCCACCTCATGATTCACACCGAGCTGGTTTACAACAAAACATTCACGCAAGGTGCCGATGTTCACACTCTTCGCCAAAGCACAAAGCATATTAGGATTGTGGATGTAAACCTTGTCCGGTCTCTGCATCTTGGTTACGGATTTATTGTCGGAATACAACAGCGAAATAAGCTCCGCCCTATTCATGCTTGAGAGATAGGCAAGGACTGTCTGCTTGTTCAGTTCCAGATAAGACGACAACTTTGAGACATTAACCTCGTATGGAAGATTGTCTGCAAGGTACATCATCATTGCCTTTATTTTTCTGGTATAGGCAGGATCAACACCACAGAACAGGGTCATCTCCTGATCGACAATAAACTGTACAACATTCTCTATCCTGCTATAGTATTCCATTTCGTTGCCGTCATAGAAAGGATAGTAGCCCACGCGCAGATATTCTTCGAATAGTTTCTGTGGGCTGCCAACGATCTTCAGCACTTCATCGCATACCGCATCCGGATTGTCCAGCACTTGCTCAAGTGTCCATACTGGCAGTTCCTTGCCATGATAGAAACGCACAAACTCACGGAATGACAATCCTGCCATGTCGTAAGTCAACACACGGCGCGACAAGTCAGCATCTGCATTCAGTATCTGGATAAGCGATGAACCGGAGAATGTTATCTTCATGTCCGGATAAAGGTCGTTGAGTTCCTTTATTTCCTTGCTCCAGTTCTCATACTTATGCACCTCATCAAGAAAAAGATGCTTTCCACCCATCAGATGGAAACGCTCCGCCATGTCCAGCAATGAGTTCTTTGTGAAATACATGCTGTCCATTACGCAATATAGAGCCTCGCCTGGTGTCACACCGTATGTCTTGCGGATATATTGGCGAATCATCGTCGTTTTGCCTACACCTCGTGAACCACGGATACTAACCAAAGGCTTTTCCCACGACACCTTATTTATCATGTCGCGCACAATGTCCATGTTGACCTGACTTATAAAAAGCCTATGTTTCTTGAACAAACTATCCATAATTAGCGATTTTTTATGGGTGCAAAGGTAATGGTATTTATACAAACAACCAAATTTTTTAACAAAAAGGTTGTTGCAGTAACCGATTTTTACTGAAAAATGGTTGTTGTAGTAACCGATTTCGCAGAATATTGGTTGTTACAGTAACCGATTTTGCCAAATATTGGTTGTTGTGATAACCGATTTTTGCAGAAAAATGGTTGTTACAATAACCGATTTGCCTATTGGGGAGGTGCGCCAATACTGGTATTGATATAGTCAGAAAGATGGTCAGCATTCTGTGCTGAAACGCTCAGCGATGCTATCAGCAGTGAGGCAAGTAAAAGAAAGTGTTTCATAATTAAGTAGCAATTTGGCATATTAACAAAAACAAACATAAACCTTTTTGAAGTCTCTTTCAGAATCTCTTACAGAGCTTTCGTATCTTTTAGTTTGTCCATTCATTGAGAGCTTGCTCTCATGAAATGCCCAACTAAAACCTACGAGACTTCAAAAAACGATAAACCGGAAATAAACCATCTCCTTTGTAAGTGAACATTCTTACAATGTATTGTCAGAACATGTACATTGTATCAGTCTCTGTATCGAGATAGTAATGTTCGCTTTGATCTCTAACGGGTGCAAAGTTCCAGAGGATGCCTATGCGTGTTTTGGTGAGTCGCATATAGTTCCATAGCTGTTGGCGATGGTCAAGACAAAGTTTTTCGACTGCCTTACACTCGATGAATACCTTGTCTTTTACGAAGAAATCAACGAAGTGCTTGTGATTGATGCGTTTGCCATGAAACTCTACAGAGAAATAATACTCTCTTGTAAAGGGCTTTATCAGATGTTCCTCCAGGACAATTTCCAATGCATCTTGATACATGTACTCATTGAGGAATGGTCCCATATCACGATGTACCTCTTGGCAACAGCCATTGATGTCATAACAAAACTGCTTGAGTTTGTTACAAAGGATAGGGTCTTTGTCAACCAATCGTTCTATCTTGTAGTTTTTCATTAGACGGTTTATTTCCGGTTTATCGCCTAAAAGAGAAGAAAGCCCGTAGGGTGATGATGTAGGTGTTCAAATTACCTAGGGAGCTTGCTCACTGGATAATTTGGGCAGCTACGGCATCAAAGGCTTGTAAGAGCCTTCTTCTCTTTTAGGGGTTTTGGGTCGTTTTTGTTACCTTCTCAAAAGTAATCACCATTATTTATCGGGTTCTGGCGGCAAAGATAATATTTATTTCGTTAATAACCAAAATATTTCGCAAGTTTTGGCAAGTTTTGACCTTCCATTCGCCGTAAAAACATGTACAATAAATGAATAAGAAGTACAGTTCGTGAAATTCACAGATTGTACATTTTGTTTTCATATAGTGTTTGTTATGAGTTTGAAAAACACCATACCTTTGCAGTGTCAAAAATCAAAAATGACACTCAAAACTAAAACAAAAACTTAAAATTCAAACTCAAAACATTAACACTTAAAAAACTCAAAATTATGAAAAAGTTCATCGCAACAATTAAGAAGGCTGTTAAAGCAGTAGAAGAAGGTAACAAGCTCATGGCAAACAATGAGACTCTCAGCCCAAGATCATTCTATCTTGTAAAGCGCCCAGTGTGGTATTAAAGACCCCCTCCGACTCCCCCACAGGGAGGAGTCAAAACAAACCCAAAAACATTCACTCAAAAAAAATAAACACTTAAAAACTCAAAAATTATGAAAAAGTTTATCGCAACAATTAAGAAAGCAGTTAAAGCAGTAGAAAAAGTAAACGCACAGATGGCAGACTACCAAGATCGCGAGTCAGTTTTATGCTACTACGCAAGCCACGCTACATGGTACTAAAGACCCCCTCCGACTCCCCCACAGGGGGAGAGAAGAACCAAAATCAAAACCAAAACTCAAAACATTAACACTTAAAAAAACATACAACTATGGGATTCATACTTATATTATTATTTGGTTAGTAATCTGACAAAATAGTATCAGTCGCCTCTTGCCTTTTTACGGGCAAGGGGCGACTTTTGTAATGTATTGAGAATAAAGCTGTTAGGATGGCACAAAAAAACTCATAGAGTTTTGCATAATATCTCTATGAGTTTTTGGTAAAAAGTCTATAAGTTATTGGTCGTTTCCCGCTGACTTTTTATCCGTAACCCATAGAGTTATGAAAAAAGTCCCTCGGGATGACAAAATAGTATCAACGGAAAAGGACAATTATTTTGCTGTTACCGTAGCGACAGTGGCTGTAGTAGTGACCGTCGGATTTATGAAGAATACGTCGTTTACGTTGACATCGCACGCCGTTGGCTTCTCTGTTCCTCGCTTCACCGTTATGCTACCCTTGCCGAGATTGGAAGCCGTGAGAAGGCTGAGGGAGTTGGACACGTTGGCTGCAAACTTGTAGGTGCAGATAGGAGTGCCGGAGGTGTTGCAGAGGGTGTAGTAGTAGGAAGGGGAATAACTTGATGGCGAAGAGCCGAGATAGTAGCCTTGCGTAGAAGAACCGATGCTTGACGAACCGCCACCGCCCTGCGAACCGCCTGCGCTGACGGCTATGCCACCAGTAACAACGATATAGGAATTGTTGTCGCAATCAAGACCTTCCTCTGGAGAACTCTTTGTAGTATAGGCGAAGATGTTGCCGCCAGAGATGGTTATCGCACCAGTACGACCGTAGTTTGAATCCACAGCATCGTTGCCATTGGTGTAGCAAACCGTTGTGCCACCAGCAAATGTGATCTTGCCCGAAGAGTTGATGCAGTCGTCATAGCACTGGAAGTAGTGCATGCCACCGCTGATAGTCACCGCAGTCTTTGACTCAAGACCTTCAGCGCCATCGGTAGCCGTGGTGACATAAAGGCTGCCGCCCTTGATATATGCAGCACCTTCAGCTTTTATAGCCTTAGCGGATGAGCCTGACTGACCCCCTCCTACTCCCCCACCAGGGGGAGGGTTGCCGCCAGGACGCCAGCCTCCTCCACCAGGACGACCACCGCCACCAGTGGTACCGCCAGATGTGCTGCCGCCGCTGAGCGAAGTGCCCGTAGTGGCAATCTTCATTGTAGGACCTGAGCCGTCAGCCTTACCGATGATTAGTTCGCCGTCAGCCTTCAAGCCTTTGCCACCAGTGCCAGTCATCTTGATGTCGAAAGTACCGCCTTCGATGGTGATGTTCTTGTCGCAAGTGAGAGCCTTCGCAGTATAGTTGTCGGAAGTTCCAGTTTGTCCATTGCAAGAATTTATGATAGTGTAGTCTCCGTTGGTTATAAGGATGCTCTCGTCAGCCGATATGGCGCGAGAGGCATTGCCAGTGGTAGCCGTAACATTCAGCGTACCACCATTACCAACATAATGACCAGTCTTTACGGCAGAGCAGTATGAGGCGTCTGTGCCTTCGAGAACCATCGTGCCGCTGATGTTGACAGTTACCGTGCCACCATTGAGCGTAAGAGTACCGATGTTCTCACTGTTGCCGACCTTAAAACCCTTGCTTGCAGCTCCGCTTGTGGTAATGTTCACCACTGTGCCATCGTCAGCGATAGTTACGTTGCCGTTAGCATCAATGCCACGACTGTCGTCGCCAGTAGTCGTGATGGTGATGTTTGTAGGCATCTTTGAGCTGTTGATGGTCACATCAGTGTCAGCCTTTATGCCCGAAGCACCAGCAGCAGTGACCTCAATATAATATGTGCCGCCCTGGATCAATACGCTACCGTCTGGGTAGTCCTCCTCGTAAGGATCATCGCCACTGAGTTCAGCCTGTATGCCGTCGCCACCGATGTTCTTGATGGTTACGGTGTAGCCGTTAGAGAGGAAGTACTGTCCGCAGTGGATGCCGTCGCTTGCCGCACCGAGGATGTTGATCTTGCCCTCAGACTTCTTCAGCTGGACATACTCCTTTGCAGAGATGGCGTGCTTGGTGTTGCCTGTGACATTGAGCGTTCCGGTCTTGTCTATCTCAAGGTGTCCCTTGCAGTAGAGTGCAGCCTTCTGCTTGCCGCCAGTGGCATCAACGAGGTTGTTCACGGTACCTTTCTTAAGTTCCATGGCAATGCGCTTGCCGCACTCGATGTCGATGGCAGCACCCTTTTTGCTTGTAATGCTTACGCCATTGAGCACGAAGGTTGCCTTGTATGCACCATTATAAAGGAACGAACCGTTAGTGGTTTCGCCCGAGAGTGTGAAGGTAAGCTCGGTAAGCACGTTGCTGTTGTTTACCGTAACGTATGCGCCGTCTGCCGTAGCTGCCACGCCTTCCATAAGGAAAGGATTGACAACAGAAGCTGTCTCGCCATCGTATTTCACTGTGAAGGCTGCTGGCATCTCGCCGTAAGAGAGACTTACGCCAGTGGCAGCGACATCCACGAGATTGCCGTCGTTGCTGGCAATAGTCAGAAGAGAACCGTCTTCGCTGAACTTCAGGGAGTCGATGGCTGCCATTGAAACAGCGTCAGTCACTCCGTCTGCGTGCTTTATCATAAGCGCACGCTGCGCCATTGCCGCATGGAAGGCAAAGGCTGAGAATAGTATTATGGATAGTATTCGTTTCATAGATTTATTCAATCTTTTAGTACTATCAATAAATTTAACTTATTATACTTATCCCAAACTAACGCATTCAACATAAGTCTTATAAGTCTTATTTTATTGACTATATTATGGGGGAGTCTATCAATAAATTTAACTTATTATACTTATATCTCAGACTACGGCATTTAATATAAGTCCTATAAGTATAATTTATTGATAATATATTTGGGGACTACTTGACAAGAACCTTCTTTGACTTGTCGCCAACGGTAATCACATAAATGCCCTTCTGTGCTGGCATGGCAAATGTTTCGGTATTGCCCTTTGACACCACCTTACCCTGAAGGTCTGTTATTACATACGCTTCGGCTCCAGAGAAGATGCTGCTGATGGCAGTAGGTGCATGACCGAGTTCCATGACAATGATGTCGTCGAGTGCGAAGGTCTGCTTCGTACCGTCTTTCATGTTTACCACCATGTCGGTTTCCGTAAATTTGATGCTCAGCAGTTCCGACAATACCACTGCGCTCTCGCCGTCGCTCTTACTGATCTTGAGCGCGGGAACATCATCGGCAAGGCAGCTTCCTGCCACCATGATCGCCAATGCTGTTGATAAAAGTTTCTTATTCATATATATATGAGATTTGGTTTTTGTTTTGGTTTTTGGTTGTTTGTCACTATCTCGATTTAGTGTTTTGTGTTAGTTTGCCTTTACGGATGCGGATGTGCCGCCAGAAAAGGAAGTGGCGTTCTCGTAGAGATTCATCCAAAGCTGACCACCCTTTGGTTCTATGCCAGAGGCAAGCGAGTAGGTTCCACTGGTAAGTTTCGGAGAACTAATCAGCAGCGAAGTGCCATTGCATATTCTCGGAAGTTGGAACACCGCGAGTGGCGTACTGCCTTCGGTAAGCGCAATGTATGTTCCGGCATTGCCCGTCAGTGTGGTTGAGACATAATGACCGCTGTATCTTGCGCCCATACCGCCTCCCATACCGCCACCGATGCTTATCACCGTAGCATTGGAAATGGTAAAAGTGCTGTTTTCAAGGTCAATGCCTTCCTCGCTCCCCATAGTGCTTGCTATGCCAATCATGACACCGCCCGTAGCAGATATGCTGCCATTGGAATCTATGCCGTCGCCAACTCCATTTGAAACGGAGAAGACACGACCGCCAGACACTTCAATTGCCTTTGCTGCATTCATTCCATCATCGTATGCACTTATCGCCACATTGCCACCAGTGACACTCAGCGTAGCCTTGCTCTCTATGCCTTCGCCATTGGTACCAGAGGTGCGCACAAAAACATTTCCGCCGGAAATCACCACATCCATATCGCCCTTGATGCCCTTTGGCGAGACGGATGTATCGGCATTTGAGGATGCATTGCCACCCCAACCGCCTGGACGCATATTATTGGAAGATGAAGTGCCATACATATTGCCTGTGGTTATGATATAAACTTCGCCACCCGCGATATGGATTTTCTGATCACTAGAGATGCCCTTGCCACCTTGTCCTGTGCTTTTGAGGCGAAGTTCACCACCTGTAACGACAAGCGTGCTATCGGTCTTTATGCAGGCTGCACCCGAGAGGTCGGAAGAATCTGAGACGTCAACACCGCCTTTGGTTATTGCTACTATGCGACCTCCGTCGAAGTTTCCTGCACCATCGCTCGTAAAAGCTTTCTTGCCGGCACCTTCCGTCTGGATATTGAACATACCGCCTTTCACTACAATAGCATCGTTCGCCTTTATGCCATGACCTGCAGAAGCTGAAGACTTAACCTGAATGGCTATGCCCGGACGGAAGAAGAGTGCATCATCACTTGCTATGCCACTCTTCCCCGCAAGATTATTGCATGTAATTTCAAGCGAACCTTTACCACTAAAACGTAAATCGTCCTCGCTGAAGAATATGGCTTTTTCGTCTTCTTCATTAGTCTTTGCGTATGTTGCCGAAGCGCCATCTGCCAACACTGACTTGCCTTCAAGTTGCACAAAGCAGTTGCCGTTCTGGATATTGATGGCAGCACCCTCAGGATTGGTAATCGAGACATCAGAAAGCAGCAACGAGAACTTCTTCTCGCTATATATGCGCAGGCTGCCATTCGTGGTTGTTCCAATAACCTTCAAGGTGAGTCCCTTGCTGTGAGCCTTTACTGTTACACGAGCACCATCAGTAGTTATTGTATCCCCCTTGACAACGTTGTCGGTCACTACCCCACCATCGGCAAAGGTAATGGTTGTGGTGTTCTTTGGTTCGAAGTTGTTTTCTATATATTCATTATAGTAGGGATCGCTTTCGTCAGTTGGTATTATTTCAGTTTCTGTTAGAGGGCTACTGTCCATAGTGACATCAAAGCTGCTGAGTGTGCCAAGGTCTATCAGATTGCCTGTCATTCCGCCATTGCCGCCAAAGCCACCTTGTCCACCAGGGCCAAAGCCAGGTCCACCGCCTTGCTGCCAATCGCCAAAGGGATTATCGGTTGTGCAAGCGCAGAGCAACGACAGAAAAGATGCCGCAAACAGGATTAGTTTTTTATGAGTTCTCATTTATACGCTGAATATTTATCGTTCTTTCGTCAATGTATTTCTGCACCTCGTCCTTATACATATCGCTGATTGGGAGAAGGGTGTCATCACTAAGCTTAATACGCATCTTGGAAATCTCCTTAGCCTTGTTCATGTTCACGATATAGGAGCGATGAATGCGAAGGAAACCGTCGGCAGGAAGGATGTCTGCAAGCTTCTTCATGCTCATAAGGAACATGAGCTTCTCGCCATTGTCAAGGTGCAGTTGCAGGTATTCACTCTTCGACTCAACATAGACAATCTGCTTCAGACTTACACGCACGGTGCGGTAATCGGCCTTTACGAAAAGCGTATCGCCGGCAAGACTTTGTTCCTTCAGTGCAGCCTTCTCCAGTTCATACTGGTGCTTCACCTTGGCAGCCGACTTCTGGAACTCAGGCATTCCGAAGGGTTTCAGCAGATAGTCGATAGCATTTACCTTGAAGCCTTCGAGAGCATACTGGCTGTATGCTGTCGTGAATACGATGAGCGGCGGATCTGCCAACGAGCGAACAAAGTCGAGACCATTCAGATCGGGCATGTTGATATCGACAAAGATGGCGTCAACCTCTTCCTCGCCCAGCACCTTCATAGCCTCAAAGGCATCCTGACAGGCAGCAACAAGGTGTAGGAATGGCGTCTTCTCTATCATCGTGCGAAGCTGAAGGAGTGCCAACGGCTCGTCGTCTATGGCTAAACATTTTATCATTTCATCTACAATTTACCATTTACAATGTACAATTTGAAAGCGACTACATTTATCCCTTCAATTCAAGTGTTACACGATATTGTTCCGGCTTGTCGTCCTCAACAGTCAGGCGATAGTTTTCATCGTATATCAAATCCAGACGCTTGCGAACATTCTCCAAACCAATGCCGCCACCATCATTGCTTTGTTTCAGCAGATGGCGACTGTTGCAACATTCAAAGTGAATTGTCTTGTTGTCATCCCCCACCGCAAGGGCAATGCGTATGAACGATGGCTGCTGATAGCTCACGCCATGCTTGAACGCATTCTCAATGAAGGTCACAAGCAGCAGTGGTGGTATCTGTATGCCGTTTGTCACGGTTGGCATCTGGCTAACTATCTCCACCTTATCGCTGTAACGCAGTTTCATCAGCGAAAGATACTGCGTGATGAAGTCTATCTCTTGCGACAGCAGCACCATCTGGCTGTTGCTTTCATATAGCGTATAGCGCATCAGCTTCGACAGTTCCACAAGGCTTCGCTTCGCCTTCTCCTGGTCAATGTCTATGAGCACATGGATGTTGTTGAGGGTATTCATGAAGAAATGAGGATTTATCTGATACTTTAGATAATCCAACTCCTGCTTCAGGTGCTGCTGTTCAAGCTCAGTAAGCCTACGACGCTGTTCTCGTGACTTCATCATGGCATCTACGCCAAGGTTCACACCAAGCATCAGAATGGCTATTATAAGTCGTGCAATATCGGGAGGTGCCAGCAATGGATGTCTATGGGGCTTGCGGAAGTCAGGATGCTCTGGTCTCTTTTCTGAACGCTCAGACTTCTTTTTTTCACATTCAGAGCGATTGGCATGTTCTATTATTGGTCTTCCATGATGAGGATCGCGTGGAGTATTCCTAGTAAACAGTGCAAAGCCCGAAAGCATCACCACCACTGCAAGCGCATACATCCAATAGCGTTTACGGGCATAAAGCAGTGGGATAACAAGATAATGATGCAAAAGAAAGAGCAGAAAGAATGCAGACAAGAAGGTATATGTTCTGCCTAAATCGTGCCAGTCGAACTGCAAGTTCTCTGCCACATTGTAGTAATACCGCAACAATAATGGACAGACAAAAACAACTGTCCAAATTGCTGCAATACATATATTTACCTTCTTGTTAGTCTTCATACTTAATATTATTTCAAGAAAAGCAATGCAAAGGTAATATTTTTCTCTTTTTTACCAAAAATAAAATCAACGAAATGAGCTTTTATCTCAATGTTTTAGCTTCATATTGCCCTCAGAGCCTGATACTTTCGTGACAAGAATGCTTGTGCAAGGAAAACGATTGAGATGACTACTCCGACCATGTATGGAGCATTGGCAGAACCGATTGCCTCGCTGATAGGACTTACTATCAATGGAGATGTAAACTGTCCCATATACATTGCGGCAGATATCAATGGCATGACGGTTGTTGCCGCATCCTTTCCGCCCTTTATGGAGGCAATGGTGTTCAGATACGGCATGCCAATACCATTGGCTAAGCCTACAAAGAATGCACCAGAAAGAAGAAGTGGTGTGGATACTCCGATAGCAAACATAGCATAGCCTATGATGAATGTCAGTGGGGCCATGTATTTGACCGTTCGGCTCATATTGCTCATTATCCACCCGAAGACAATGCCGACGATGGCTGCAACGACATCCAAGCCAACCATTATCAGTGTGATGTCATTGCCGGTAAGAGCCTCATTCGCCCGAGCGGTCATGGCAAAGTTTGTTGGGAATATGAAGAATAGCAACATCTGCAGATACATGCCAACCACAGATGGCGCAAAGCGCATCAGCGATGCTATTGGTCGCCCTTCCTTCTTGCGAGCTTGGGTTATCCCTGTTTCACTTTCGTAATAGTTCGGGGCATCGTCCATTGTTGACGCTCCAGTCTTTAGTTTCTCGTTCGGGAGGTTTAATGCCACCAACATAAGTGCTGGTAGCCCAAGAAGATAAACAAGGAAGGCAAAGTTCCAACTGATGTTGGCAAGAAGACCGCTGAGAAGGGTTGCTATCACACCACCGAGCTGGCTCATGAATGCACCAAGTCCCATCAGACGAGGCTGGTCTTCTGGCGGGAAATAGAACGAAAGAAGTCCTGTAGAAAGAGGCATAATCATTCCTACACTGACACCTAGAAGTGCTCTGAGGGCGAGTATTGTCCAGATGTCTTCTACAAGGAATGCTCCTGCACCGAACACGACATACATAAGTAATCCTGAGACAGCGATAGTCTTTGTGCGCATCATTTGGCACAATAAAGGAAAAAACAAGTTTGTGATAATGATAGCAAGCGCTGGCAAACTGACTATCAATTGTACAAGAAGATTGCTCTTGTCAGCAAAATGCGTTCTGATTACACCGAGCGCAGGAGCCATTGCTGCACCCGCCATAACGGTAAGAAGGGAGATAGACAGGATGGTGAATGTAAGTTTTCCGTTTTTCTTTTTCATAATAATTATTGATTGAAGATTC
>JAKSLI010000007.1 GCA_024401305.1 Bacteroidaceae bacterium
AATTTTACTCATCTTGGAGAATCAAAGGATTGTTAAATCTTGGAATTTATATAATTGTCAATATCTTCATCTGTTGGCTCCTCTTTAGGAGCATCTACAGCTCTTCTTAGATTGTTAACTTCATTTTGAAGTTCCTCTATTTCTTCTTCCGCATCACCATAACGATCATTAATCTTCATGATGTCCTCTTTACTTAAAATCACAGATTTGCTCTCTGAACATTGCAGACATTCTATTTGTTCGCCAGCGATGTCAATTGAAACAGTACGTAATTCTACGTCCTCGTTCCCACAATGAAAACATTTATTCATAATATATGATTAGTTTATGTATTAATGATTCAGAATGTCTTTTTTACCTTTTAGTACCAATATCATGTAAAAGGTAAACGTGTTGTGCAGGAGAAACTATCCATGACAAGATTTTTAATGCTGATACGCCATTATCGTTAATTTTTTCTTGGGGTAAATTCTCCCTGCTATGCGGCTGCTGCCTAACCGTAATAGTTCTGTGATTTGTAAGATTAGTACATATATTAAAAAGACGTGGGCAGCTTGTACTACGCTTATCCACGTATTCTGGGCTCTGGTAAAGCCTTATTCCTTAGGATAAGCAACCAGAAGCCCACGTCAGAAAGTATCATAGTCCATACGACATTTGGACGTATGGATATAATACACCTGATGTGGACGCTTAGTTGCGATACCTTCCAAGGAATTCGAAATTTACCAGATTTAGAATACAGAAGATAACGTTCGTAAACGTCCTTTTTTCGATAAAATGCGTCCAATGACGCCTTGCGGCATCAAATGGACAGTTAAAGTCCGCGCTCGGACTTATGGTTATGTTGTTCCCAGAATGGTCTGGGAGTTAGTACCTTTTATAATACAGCAAATCGCAATCTATGCCCCAAGCCATGGAATGCTCTGAGCATAGTGTCAAAGGATACTCGTGGGTTTCCACGCTCAATATTGGAGATTGTAGAACGCCCCACACCGATTCTTTTGGCAAGTTGAACTTATGTAGAATTCTTTGAAATAGTTTTTATAAGTTTTTATCGTTCTCTTTGTTGATGAAAGAGTGGCATTTTGGCACTATTATCGGTTGCAAAATTATGGAATTGTTTGCAACTATGCAAGGAAATGTGCGAAAAAGTGCGTATGCAAGATGATTACAGCTCAAATGTGCAATGGACAAAGCTATGTTTTTTGCCGTGAAACTCCCCACAGAAAGCTGGCAAAAAGGAAAAATGTGTAGGGAGAGCGAATAAAAATCGGAAATCGTGCGGAAAGTCGGCAAAAAGATGTAACTTTGAAGCCAAATAATATATCCCATACAGTCATAAGATAATAAGGCAAAATGAAAAAGCTCATCCCTCAATACTCATTACTCCCTACTCATTACTCCCTACTCATTACTCTCTTTTCCCTCTTCACTTCCCTCTCTTCTTTCGCTCAGCAGAGAGAGAAGTATGAGTTTGTGCGCAACCTGCCGGCATACGCTGACTCGCTGATTGCCGACATGACGTTTCCTCTTGCCTGGGGAAACAGCGAGATAAAGGACTTCAACGCATGGAAAAAGGCTGCACGCCAGAAGGTGTTCGACTGTATGCTCACTCCCCCACCAGCTCCTGCCAACGGCTATGAGGCGAAGGTGATCTACGAGGAGCAGCGCAAGGGCTACAAGGCACGCAAGATAGAAATCCGCCTTTCGCGCTACTACACCGTGCCGGCGTATGTGCTTATCCCCGATGGCAAGGGTCCGTTCCCTGCTGTCAACTGTCTGCACGACCACGGAGGACATTTTTTCATAGGCAAGGAGAAGATGATCAGACCGTTGGCGTGCGAGGATTCCACGGTCATCAAGGATGCCGAGGAATGGCTTGCGGGCTATGATGGACAGTTCTTCGGCGACTATCTGGCACAGAACGGCTACGTGGTTTTCTCTGTCGATGCGCCGATGTGGGGCGAACGTGGAGAGAAAGAAGGTACTAAACGCAGTAATTATGACATGATTGCCGGCAACATGATGATGTACGGCATTGATCTCTCTGCATACATGACCTACGACGATATTGCCGGTACGGAGTATCTCGCTTCCATGCCAGAGGTGGATGCAAAGCGCATTGGCTGTACGGGCTGGTCGATGGGTGCCTATCGCGCTTGGATGTTGTCTGCGCTCAGCGACCGCATCAAAGTGGGGGCAGCGGTCTGCTGGATGGTGACTGCCGACGAACAGATGGGATTCAAATACAAGCGTACGGAGAACGGTGGTTTCGCCAACTGCTTCCCAGGAATGCGCCGATGGCTCGACTTCCCTCACATAGCAAGCATAGCCTGTCCGAAGCCGATGCTCTTCATAAACGGCTCGCAGGACAAGCTCTTCCCTGTGGATGGTGTCAACAAGGCTTTCCGTATCATGCACGATGTGTGGAATAGCCAGGGCGCAGGCGACAAGATTGAGACAGAGCTTTGGGATATGCCGCACAGCTGCGGCTTGCGGTCACAGCAGCGTGTGCTGGAATTCTTCAAGAAGCATCTGTAAATAGACTATCAATAAATCTGACTTATTATACTTATATCTAAAATAAGTCCTATAAGTTTAATTTATTGACAATTCCCGCTTTCCTTGTATAGGAAGGAAAGTTGTCATCCACGGTGGGAAAGGTTTCCTTCGTATGGAAGGAAAGTTTTCCTTGCCCTAAAGAAAGACCGAGGAAAGTTTTCCTTGGACAAAAACGAGTCGAGGAAAATCACGGCATCTTCAAAATCAATCAATAAATCGGACTCATAATACTTATATGCAATCAAGAGATAAGTTTTATAAGTTTAATTTATTGAAAAAATATTGAAACTATCAATAAATCTGACTTATTGTACTTATATCCAAGATAAGTTTTATAAGTTTAATTTATTGAAAAAATATGTTCGGAGGAAAACTTAGCGGTTTTCCTCTTTTTTTGTGTTTTTCTGCCATCCCTTGCAATATTCAGCAAACTTTCTGCGTATATATAAATAGAAGACAACATAAATAATGGCAGAAACCGAGATACATATCATTGAGGGACTGAGGAAACGAAGTCCCAAGATGCAGCAGAAAACGCTTGAGCTTTACGGCAATCTTGTCTGGGCACAGGTGGTGCGGCTGGTGACGGCTGTGCAAGATGCTGAGGAAGTGTATCAGGATGTGTTTGTGAAAGTCTTCAGTAATATAGGGATGTTTGATGCGGAAAAGTCGTCGCTGAAGACATGGATCTCCCGAATAGCCTACAACGAGTCAATATCATTCCTGCGGCGAAAACGGCAGAAGGTGATATACTTTGAAGACCACGAAGGCAAGGCTGAGAAGTTGTCGGAAGAAGAGGTTAATGCAACATTAGGCAAACCTGACGAGGAAACAGTACAACTGATACAGACAGCTATCCACCATCTGCCGCCAGATGAACAAGCTCTCATCACAATGTTCTACTACGACGAGATGAGCTTAAAGGAGATAGCCTTCATAACGGAATCCATTCCTACAACCATCGCTTCAAAGCTCAGCAGAGCAAGAAGGAAACTTTGTAAAATCATTAAAATGCTACAATCATGACAGAGGACAGAAACATTAAGAAAAATCTCCACGAAGCGATTCGCCAGGAGGAACTGTCGCGTCCTCCGATGCCTAAAGACCTGAACGCACGACTCATGAAGCGTGTGGAGAAGGAGGTCAACAATAAGCCGGCGAAGAAACCTTTGCACCTTATATGGCCATGGGTAGCAGCGGCTTGCGTAGCAGCAATAATAGCGGTGAACTTCACTCCACCAAAGAGCCCCCTAGCCCCCAAAGGGGGGACTTCCAATAGTCTTGTGGCCAGCAAATCAATAAGTCAAGAATCCAATGACTTAGATGGTATGGAACAACCAACATTCATTGCAAGCGTAGGGCGTGAACCGCAAGGCAAACAAGAGAAAAAGGCTTTAGTAGTTAAGGGCAATGAAACTCTTTTGGCCAAGAAAGAAATGCTATTAGCCAAGGCAGAAGCTTCTGAAGATACAAGCAATAGTTCCGAGAAAGTTGCTGTTGAGGAGAAAGCCGTTGAGCAAGAACCACTCTTGGCAGTAGCGGAAAAGCCTCAGCCTCAGCAGAAGCCGAGAGTTCTCACCGAGCGCGACATTCCAATAACCCGTCCTGAGAACTACAGACATACCGAAGAGGAAATTGCTCTGATGAGGCGACAAGCAAATGAAGCTTACCTCAAATGGGTGGAATTGGAACTCGAAATAGCAAATCATTATTACGAACAAACCGCAGAAAAGTAAAAGACCCCCTAGCCCCCCAAGGGGGAACTTTTAATAGACTTGGTGGCAGGCAATAATTGTTTCATAATTTGCACGTTAGGAAAATAAAAAGATTAAAGAAACTTTTTGTCTGCCCCTTTAAAATAACATAAATTCAATATTGATTAACTTAAAAAATCCTTCTCATCAGCCGCATCGGTTCCTCCCCCTGTGGGGGAGTTAGAGGGGGTCTATAATTATGAAAAAGATATTTGTAATGTTACTCATTGCTCTTGCAGCAGTTGCAACAGCCAGCGCACAGTATAAAGGAACGTACGTCAAAAATACGCACATACCGATTAATGTGATCCGTGACTTTGAGCAGATAATTAAAGACTATGGCGACAAGGAGAATCAAATCTATCGTCTCTCAAGGAATCCAAACACTGATATACTCGAATCGAAGGTGCAGATAGTGAATTTCACTTGCGGCTCAGGCAGTCCTTGTCTTGAGAAGATAGCAAGTAGTTTCATGGAAGATGAACCAATGAGCTATCAGATTTCTCATATTACCCCTGGAAATGCTGCTACATTCTCCATCAAGGTAATAGAGGAGAATGGCAAGGTGTCCAAAGACCAGCTTATACGAACGAAGACGAGCCAAGAGATGTGGTATATGGCAACGAAGGATCCTCAGAATCCTCAGTTGCGTGATGTATATGCCATTGTCTGGCAGAAAGTACCTGAGAATGCCTCTTATTGCAAGGGTACTATTTTCATGATATCTTCTTTACGCCCAGACATTTACCAGCAGAATCTTGAAAATTCGAGCAAGACTTTCAAGATTGAAGGCCGCATTGATGGCGAGATAAAGGATTCGCTTTACAATGTGTATATCGCCGATTCATACGAAGAACTCAACGCTCTCGCCGATGATGACTATGTGGCTTGCGTGCCTGTCATCAACAAGCGATTTGAATACAGCGTAGAACTCGACAAGCCAAAGGCAGGACGCATCCGTTGCATCTTCCCTGACGGTTCGCTTTGCTCTGCATGGATAAACCTCGATATGGTGCCAGGCGAGACTTACCGCATCACCGTCCATAATGGCTACTACGACGAAGACCGCGACTACGAGCAGCGCGTTGGCAGATGGTCGGGTAAGAGTCTTGTTGCCGGTCACGATAATGACGATAGCTCTTCACCCGTAGTGCTTGACGAAAAAGGAAATGTGGTAGAATTCTCTCCAGCAGTACAAACCTCAAATCCACTTGCCAATCTGACCGAGGAGCAAAAGGCTATTTTTCAGACAAAAGCTCGGGCTATAGAAGAAAGAATAAAACTCGTAATGGATTTATGGGAAAATGGCATTACAAAAGTTCTCAACAGCACAAGCGCAGTTTATCAGAGTGGCAAGCGTAAGGAAGTAAGCGACATGGACACCTTCTTTGAACAAATAATAAAACATAACGAGCAGATAGACAAGCAGTTTGAAGACCTAATAAAGACACTCAACGACTACAAAGTTGAAAAGATACACATCGTTGAATTAATCAAGGAGGGCATCCTCAATGAATTCCTGAGTAAGCAGAACAAAGCGCTTATAGGTATTTATGCCCATTTGGGTTCCCTTTCAAAGGTTGGAACTAAGTGTCAAAAGCAGGTGAACAAGCTCACCGAGAAATATCTTAATGAGATGAGCAAGCTAATGTAAAATTCTTAAAAAGGTGGACTCGGTCCACCTTTTTGGGTGTACAAAAGCATAAAAATCATAGAAAATCATATTTGACTCCATAAAAAGGTGGTCTTAGTCCACCTTTTTATGGAGTTTATTTGTTTGTTTATTATATTATGTCTAACTTTGCAGCCATAAAACTACATATTAGACAATATGACATATTCGAATTTAACGGAGGCATTTAGTGCATGGCAATCATTGCAACCACTTTCTTCCAGAGATAATGAAATGCTTAGCAGACGCTTTGCCATTGACTTTAATTACAATAGCAACCACATAGAAGGCAATACTTTGACATACGGTCAAACGGAAATACTCCTCTTATTAGGCAAGGTTATTGGAGAAGCAGAGGTAAACGATGTTATAGAAATGAAAGCAAGTAATGTAGGCTTAAAGATGATGATGGAAGAGGTAAGAACAGAAGGTATGCCTTTAACCCAGAATTTCATTCGAACCTTACATAAAACCTTGCTTCGTGAAGATTATACCGTCTATCGCAATCTACCTGGAGGAATGACCACAAGCTATGTAATACATGCAGGACAGTATAAGACGCGTCCTAACTCTGTCATCACTCGCTATGGCGACCGCTTTGAATACGCTTCGCCAGAAGAGACTCCTGCTCTTATGGGCGATCTTGTGGATTGGTATAATGAAGAGGAAGCAAAGGGAGAAATGTCGCCTGTAGAATTAGCTGCACTTTTCCACTATCGCTATATTAGAATACACCCATTTGAGGACGGTAATGGTCGCATTGCCCGCCTCATGGTAAACTATATTCTTGCTCGTCATGGATATCCAATGATAGTTGTGCGCAGTAGAAAGAAAACGGATTATCTTGAAGCTTTGCACAAGGCTGACCTTCAGGTGGGTAGCACACCATCGGAAGGAGCTAATGCAAGCATTGAAGCTATCAATGATTTCCTGAAATACTTTACCAATCTCATGAAAGAGGAAATAGAATATAACATTCGTTTCCTTACTGAAAGAGGCGAAAATGTTTGGTGGTTTGATGGCGAACGCATTAACTTCCGTTCAGAATCCACGAGCAAGATTCTAAACCTGTTCCGCAGAGAACCTTTTGTTACCATCAAGGATCTAATGGAAGAAACTGGAATCAACAAATCTGCCATCAACAAACAATTGAAGCTTCTAAAAGAAAAGAAGTATATAACAAAGAATGAAGAAAATGGTGAATGGCGAGTTATCATCACACCATCTATATAATAAGAATTAACTTCCCCCCATGCCAGACAAACTTACAGAGGAACAGCGCCACAGAGTGATGGCTGCCATTCGTGCGAAGAACACGAAGCCGGAGATCATTGTGCGCAAATATCTGTGGGCATGCGGTTTTCGATATCGGCTTAATCATCCACGGCTGCCGGGAAAACCGGATATCGTGTTGCGGAAATACAGGACTTGTGTGTTCGTGAATGGATGCTTTTGGCATGGCCATAATACGACACCGACTCAGACCCCCTCTAACTCCCCCACAGGGGGAGGACAAATCCATCCGGATGGCAATCCTACACCTGTGGGGAGGTCGGGAGGGGTTGGTGTCTTGGAAAGTTCAGAATGCTGCAAGATTCCTAAAACAAATACGGAGTTCTGGACGAAGAAGATAACGCGCAACCAAGAACGCGACGCGGAAGTGCAGCGGAAGTTGGCTGACATGGGTTGGAACTCCATAACAATCTGGGAATGCGAACTGAAACCTGCCGTACGCGAAAAGACGCTTGCCTCTCTCGCTTTCACCCTCAACCGCATATTCCTCAACAGTTTCAAGAAAAAGCCGAAACCGTATGAAATGCAAGAGGAGGAAACCGAATTTGCAATGGTGGCGGAGGCGACCCCCTAGCCCCCCAAGGGGGAACTTTTAATTGACTCGTAAATATAATCAAATAATAACCCTAGAAAACGGTTAGCCTCTCGACCATTAAATCTAATTTATAAAACACTCCCCCTGGGGGGAGCAGGAGGGGGTAATTTATGAAAATCCTATTTATCGGTGGAACCGGCACAATAAGCAGTGCCATCACCCGTCAGTTGGCGCAGAAGGCCGACACTCAACTCTATCTCATCAATCGCGGAACTTACTCAAAGGAGGTTCCGGAGAATGTTATCACCATCACTGCCGACATCAACGACGAGGCTGATGTTGCGAAGAAACTTGAGGGCATGACCTTCGACAGCGTCTGCGACTTCATCGGTTTCGTGCCTGAACAGCTTGAGCGCGACTATCGTCTTTTCAAGGGAAAGACCAAGCAGTTCATGTATATCAGCAGCGCTTCTGCATACGCTAAGCCAGCACGCTCTTACATCATCAACGAAGGCACGGCTCTCGTCAACCCTCACTGGGAATATTCACGCAACAAGATTGCATGCGAAGAGCTCCTCATGCGTCATTATCGCGAGGAAGGTTTCCCTGTGACCATCATCCGTCCAAGCCACACATACTGCGAGCGCAGCGTACCTGTTGCCGTTCATGGACTGAAAGGCTCTTGGCAAGTGCTGAAACGAATGATGGAAGGCAAGCAGGTCATCGTTCATGGCGACGGCGAATCCCTCTGGACACTCACAAACAACGAGGACTTCGCACGCGGTTTCATCGGACTCATCGGCAATCCTCACGCCATTGGCGAGGCGTTCCAGATCATGGGTGATGAGACTCTCACTTGGAACCAGATCTACCAGACCGTGGCAGATGCTCTCGGCGTAGAGTTCAAGCCATACTATGTTTCCTCTTCATACATCAACGCCATCGCTCCTGAAGGCTATGACATGGAAGGAAACCTCATTGGCGACAAGGCTGTCAGCGTAGTTTTCGACTGCTCAAAGCTGAAGCGTGCCGTGCCGGATTTCGTCACAAAGGTCAGTTTCGCGGAAGGCTGCCGCCGTGCAGTGAAGCATATCCTCGCGCACCCGGAACTGCAGGTGGAGGACGAACAGTTCGACAATTGGTGCGATAAGGTCATCGAGGTTATGGAAGAAGCGAAGAAGAAGTTCTAGTTTCGCAAGCTGGGCTTGCGAAGGGTAAAGGTTAAAAGCTAAAGGGTAAAGGCTTTTGCAGCGCGTTGAACGTCAGTCTATGCCCATCCGCATGGCTGCCTTTAGCCTTTACCCTTTAGCCTTTACCCTCAACTTGAGCCCGGCGAAAGTTGAACTACAGCCTATCATTAATATCATCCACCACCTGACCGTCAAACAGATTTATGATGCGGTTGGCGTAGGTGGCGTCGTGCTGGGAGTGGGTAACCATTACGATTGTTGTGCCTTCGGAATTGAGTTGGGAGAGCAGTTCCATCACCTCAAGACCGTTCTTTGAGTCGAGATTGCCGGTTGGTTCGTCGGCAAGGATTAGCTTTGGCTTGCCGATGATGGCACGTGCGATGGCTACTCGCTGCTGCTGACCGCCGGAAAGCTGCGAAGGGAAGTGCTTGCCGCGCTGCGACATGTTGAGGCGACGGAGCACTTCGAGCGTACGCTGCTTGCGCTCTTTAGAGGGAACGCCTGTATAGAGAAGTGGCAGTTCGGTGTTCTCGTTTACATTGAGTTCGTCGATAAGATTGAAACTCTGGAACACGAAGCCCATGAAACCCTTGCGAATGTCCGTGCGCTCGCTTTCGGTAAGTTGCGAAACATCCTTGCCGTTCAGCATGTAAGTGCCTTCTGTTGGCGTGTCAATGAGTCCGAGAATGTTGAGGAGAGTGGATTTTCCGCAGCCTGAAGGTCCCATGACAGCCACGAATTCACCTTCCTTCACTTCAAGGTTTACGCCGCCCAGGGCAACAGTGTCGAATTCTTCCGAGTGGAAGATCTTGGAGATGTTCTGTAGTTGTATCATAGCAGTGAGTTTTGTTTTGTGATGCAAAGATACAGCTTTCTATACATACACGCAAGCATTCACATCCTCAAAGAGTCCCATTGTATGAAAATCATACAGAAAAGTGTATGATTCCTTTACACAACTTTCGCAAAACTAAAAAAGAGATACATATCCTTCATACAGAGTATAGTCCTTCTGCATCTCCTTTAGTTCTGTGTCGGTCATTCTTACGAACTGCGAAACTAACCAAACATCATGGTATGTTCCGTCGGGATTCTTCCTTTTCCCGATAGTCTCAAACCAACTCATGAACCATTTGCCTGATAGTTTGTAGATTGTCCAGATGCGGAAGTTGCCACTGCCATTCAGTATGACGCCAGTTTCAGGGTTGAAGGTGCAGTTATGCGGATAGTACACTTTCTGGTTCTGTGCATCGCTGTAGGAGTATTTTACGTATTCGGCGTCTGCACCGTCCGACTTCATATAGTAAAAGTCAGGCGGGTTAACGCCATACATGCCATCGTAGTAGCCTTCATGCTTCACATAGCCAGTCTCGAGAATCTCATTTGTCTGCATCCATTTCCAGCCATAGCCGATGAATTCCTTCTTCAGCGTCTCCTGTATGTCTTTCGGAATGGTCGGCTGGCCGTAACGGTAAGGAATGCCCGACTCATTGAACTGGAACATCGGGAGATGCTCGGGTTCTACTGGTAACGGCTTCTCCGGCTCATCGTTTGAGTCGAGATAGTCCCCGCATGATGCAGTGGCCATAATCATGATTGCCATGATAACCAATTGCAGTAAAGTTCTTTTGTACATAGTTTATAGTCAAAGTTAAGTAAGTGAACACAATAATTCTTATAAAAACGAACACTAATCAAGTGTTATTTTTAAACACGGGTTTCACTAGTGTCACGAGTTTCTATAGTTTATAAAAGTTTCATGAGTTTTATACTTTATAACGTAAAATTACCCAAAAAACAAATCATAAAATTTTACGACAATTTTTACGTTATGCTTTTAAGAAAACTTGTGAAACTTTTAAAGACTATAAGAATTAAAGAACTCGTGTAACTCGTGCAACTCGCGTTTGAAAAAATATTTAGTGCTTAGTGTTCGAAAAGCCCCTATTCTTGCTGCAAGGTTATTGAGCTGAACGCATCGCCACATTCCACGTCAAACCTTAGGCTGCGTGACTGTGCGTCTTTCCCTTTTGGCTGGATAGCAACAACGATATTGCCAGCTTCGTCATATTGCACTTCATACCAATCCGTGGTAAGGTGGATGTTCATGTAATCACTCCAGTCAGAGCGGTCTTCTGGCCATACAACTACCCCGTTCTCCTTGACATCATTCAGCCATAGAGAACCATAGTTCTTAGAGTAAACCTTGAATTCACCTCCGTCGGTTGGCACTTTGTAAATGGATTTACATTCATGGCCATTGACGGTAATCTTGATTGGCGCCCAATCGCCATCATCATCATTCAGTTCACAACCAGTGAACACGATAGAACAGAGTAGGCTGATGGCAATGAGAAGTTTGTTCTTCAACATTGTAATGTGTTTGATTGATAAAGATTTCATGCTGTAAATATTGACAAGCGGTTGAGTTTGATTTCTACTCATATAATGCAGTAATGTTCGGAATACTGCATCCGCAATAAGCTTTTCTGTTGCAAAAGTACGAAAAAGTAACAAGAATCAAGTTGATGGAAGTATAAATAAAGAATTTTGAAGAAAATCTCAAAAAAATCATTTTGGGGGTAATTGAATTACCTTCTTTTACGTTATATAAGTAAACAGTCCTAAAAAATGATATCAATATTCCGACATAAACGACGAAGTCCAGACGAGGAGTTTGACGAGCTTTTCCGCTCATCATACCCTAGTCTCTACCGTTATGCCTATTCGCTTCTGCGGAATGAGGACGATAGTCGGGATGTGGTGAGCGAGGTGTTTGTGAAAGTTCTGGAGAAGAAACCTAAGACAACGGTAACGACAGGTTATCTCATGGCAATGGTTCACAACAGGGCTTTGGACAAACTGAAACAGCAGAAGGTGGAGAATGAGGCTCGGCAACGGTTGCTGTTAGACTACAAGTTACTCCTCGAGATAGATGAACAGAAGGAGGAAAGGCTGAAAGCCATACTGCAATTCGTTGAGAATGAGCTTACTCCGCAGACGCAAAGAATACTGCGAATGTGTTATGCAGAGAAGAAATCGTACAAGGAAGTGGCTGCGGAACTCGACATAAGCATTCAAGCAGTGAACAAACATATCTCGCAAGCCTTGAAGAAACTTCGGGAAAGATTCAATCCCCCAGAAAAGTGAAAAATGAATTATGAAGAAATATAATGAATACAACATAGAGCAGGAACTGATGGAGGCTTTCGTCCTTGAAAAGACTGACGCTGAAATCTGTATGCCAGACATTGATGCTGAGCTGCGGCGGGTACATTCGCTGGCAGAAAGCAAGATCCATGCTAAGTCAAAGTCAAGGCTGCGGATAGCTTCCATTGCTGCATGTGTGGCTGTTTTGCTGGGAGTCGGTTTTGCCACTTATCAGAATCAGACCACAAGCAAAGAGCTTTGCATAGCATACGTAGGCGGAAATCGCATCACGGACGAAACGAAAGTCATGCAACTGATGGCAGAAGACATGAGTCATCTGAATGGCGAAAGCGATATAGTAGAAGATCAATTAAGTGTAATGTTTAACGAATAAGGGCAGTTTCCAAAACTACCGATCCAAAAATATGAGAAAGTTTTTATATTTATTATTGTTAGTATGCTTCATTCCAATAGCGGCAATGGCGCAGAAAGACCTTCATGTAGGTCGGATTCTTGACGGTCACTACAAGAAGAATCCTGCCGTTACGGAAGTGGAAATCATGGGCGAACGACTGCGCGAGTACGGACTTACCTATTACCATAGCTTCACGGTAAAAGGCGACCAGAAGATTATGGAAGAGGTCAGAGCGGTTTTCCTTGCCGACGAACCGAAGGCTGTGGACAAGGATGTCACCAATGTTGGCGGTCGGCTTAGCACAGGCATGTATCGCTTGGAGTTTGATGGTGTGGTAAACAGATTCCTGTTTTTCAAGGACATGAGACTGTCGCCATCAAAGAAACAAAACGCAGTCATGGTTATTTATATGGAGGGAAACATTACCCTCAAGACATTACAACGAATATTCAAAAATAAATAAACAATATGAAAAGAATAATGTTTACATTGATAGCAGCGATGGCAATCATGCAGAATGCTGCTGCTCAGACAGATACACTTGTAGTAAAGAATGCTGATGAAGTGAAAGTCGTAACCACTGGCGATACTCTAAGCGTAAGCATCCGTGGCAAAAAGGACGAGCCAAACTATTATTTCAACAAGACTGTTGCCGTGGATTCCGATAAAGCAGACGAAACAATCTCCTCCAGTAATGTTGGTTCCCGTATTGGGTGGGACTTCAGCTTGATTGAAGAGCACAACTCTTCAGCGGAGATTGAGCTTAGATTCCAGGCACAGCTTCAGGGCGGCTATAACTTTCTTCTCGGAAAACCGTTTGATGTGAAACAGTCCAAGTCATCTAACTTAGGAATAGATGTTTTTGAAATAGCATTCTGTCCTGCAAAGAAAAAATGGTGGATGGGATTGAATTGGGGAGCTGTGTATAACAGAATTTCCCTCGACAAATGTATGATGACTAATTTCTTGGATGGGGCTGTCGGCATTGCGGAGTATCCAGAAGGCAGTGACTCTCGCTCTTCTTTCTTCCAAACCATTGCTTCAAACCTTACGCTGATGGGGCACTATAACATAGCTAAGCATCATTCTCTTGGACTTGGTGTTTCGTGGAGTTCTACGGTATTTGAGAATAGCTACTACAAGACGAAGTACTATCTTTCCGATGGCACTAAGGTTGTGGATATGAACGAGCTTCCTTTGCGCACCAATCTTTTCTCCATCAAGGCTGAGTATATGATGGATTATCTGTTCGGTTTTTACCTTCGTTATACTCCAATGTCAATGTTCCATAAAGGCAAAGGACCCGACTTCCAACAGCTCTGCTTCGGCGGTCAAATAAGGTTCTAACTGACAACCAAAACATAAAGAATAACCCCCGAAAGATAGACAAGATCTTTCGGGGGTTATTTTATTCAACTACCATCGTCAAGAAGTAAAGGCATGGCTATCTTTTTTCAGCATTTTCTTTTGAGTATTCAAAATAAAGATGTAATTTCGCACCATATTATTAACCTTTCTTCATGATAATTTATGAAAAGAATATCGCTTCTCTTATTGTTCATTAGTCTTACTATCAGTCTTTTCGCCCAAGATGATTGGGAGCGAAAGTGGGGTGTGGAGGCAACGCTCGGTGGGGGCTCTTTTTATGAGAACAAAACTCTTGTCAATGAAGATGGTTACAACGCATTTGAGGTTACGGCGGATTATTACATTACGCAACGTCTTGCCTTGAGCGCTGGCTTGTATCTGGAACAGGATGGAATCATGACAGATTATTCCAATGGCATTGGCATGAAGAGCTTCTGCATGTTTGGCCCGGAGGTGGGAGGCAAGTTCTACTTCTTCCCTAAGAAATGGATGGTGCAACCGTATGTCGGTGCCATGTTGAAGACTAATGTCCTTAATCTCGGCAAGGAGAAAGGCAAGTTCGGATACGAGAGCAATAAAGTTGATTGCTCGAAGGCTGTCGTGGATTATGATGTCCAATGTCCTGCGGCTTCGGTAGCTCCCAAGCTCGGCATTGATTTGAGACTTACAAAGAGCGTTATCCTTACCGCGAACATGGATTATCGCATTGGACTCTATGGCCATAACCGTTCGCATACGGAAGTGCTTGAAGGCTATCATGCCGGCAATGCTTACGATATTGATGAGTCGATGGTGCGCAATGGCTATTCCATCGGCTTGAAGATTGACCTGCCGTGGCGCAAGAAGGATAATGGCAAGGTGCTCAAAGGCTTGCTTGATGTCATTTACTTCTGGATTTCCAGCAAGGCATATTAGTGGCATTTCGGACTGCATAATGCAATAAATCGCCTTTTCTTTCGTTTATTTTAATAGCAACAAAAACATAATTGAACATGAAAAGGATATTACTGATGATAGCCGTCATATTGATGGCGATTTCTGCTGATGCTCAGGTGCAGTTTGGCGTAAGAGGCGGTTTGAATGTTTCGAAAGAATCCGACCAGATTATTACAACCATAGTAGGAAATGGCGTCGCAACCGAAGAGATAAACTTCTCCAACGACATGAAGTGGCGTGCGGGCGTGAATGTCGGCGGCTTCGTGAACATTCCAGAGAACGATAAGTTTGACCTTGAAATAGGCTTGTCTTATTCCATGCAAGGCTATGACGACAAGATCATTGAGATTGACGGCAGGGGCGAAAAGACGCTTGACCATAAGGTGACAAGCCATTATCTCACCATCCCGATAGCAGAGAAGTTCTATCCTACAGGCAAAGGTTTCTACATGGAACTTGGGCCACAGCTCGGCATCTTGCTATCAAAGAAGGCAACTGTTGGCGGTGGCGATTCCTATACTCCGTTCAAGGATGACAACCGCACTCTCGACTTCGGCATTCTCGGTGGCGTAGGCTATGTCTTCCCTAGCGGCATGTTCCTCAACGCCCGCTATATCCACGGCTTGACAGAAACATGCAAGGTCCTCAGCGGTGGCAAGAACAGAAACCTCCAGCTATCTCTCGGCTATCTGTTCTAAGCGCAAACAAATCGCCTTCTCCACTGATACTATTTTGTCATCCTGAGCAGTGTTTTTCGTAACTCTATGGGTTACGGATAAAAACTCTGCGGGAAACGATCAAAAACTCATAGACTTTTTACCCAAAACTCATAGAGATATTATGCAAAACTCTATGAGTTTTTTTGTGCCTTCCTAACAGGCACATTATCAATGACTTACAAAAAGCCCCTCCTGCCCATGAAAAGGCGGGAGGGGAGTGATACTATTTTGTCAGAATCCAAGGGGTTTATTGGGTCAAATACTCCGCAGCATTGGTCTTTGCCACCTTGTAGATCTTATGTCCTACGGTGAGAGCAGTGATGAGAGCAACGATGACTACTGCGCCGAAGTATGGGAGTAACATGTACATCCAGTCCTCAAGGTTCGGCCAATTGTTATCGGCTATGGAGATTGCGACGATGAGGGCAAGTCCAACGCCGAGCACAAGAGCGAAGGCTACCGCCATTGTACGGATGTAATAGCGTGAGAACAGTCGGATGATGTCCTTCGTCTTTGCTCCGTTCACCTTGCGTATGGCGATTTCTTTCTGGCGACCGCGTGTCTCGAGCGATACCGAAGAATAGACGGTAAGGATGATGCAGAGGATGCTGACTGCCACGAGGAGGAAGCACAACTGACCAATCACATTGTACAATTCAAACTCTTTGCACCATCTGTCGTAGGCTGTAACGCCATTATACGTTCCCGCCAGTTCAGGGAAATGCTTGTCCCATGTCTTTGCGATTTCCTCTTGCAGTTGCTCTGTCTTGCCGTTCTTTGCCTTGATGAGCAATTCGCTGGCGTTCTTGAAACTTTCGTCAAAATGCTTGCTGAGCATGGAGTCGCTTGCCACAACGTAGTATGAGCTCATATGGTGCTGGATTATTTCCTGTGGCAATGTACGGACAAAGCCAAGGCAGACACATTGACTGCTGTCTGGAAGAAGGACCCCCTCAATCCCCTCGACCCCCTCAATCCCCCCAAGGGGGAGGTCTTTATTACCTTTGTTGGAGGTTTTCTTATCTGCAGAGCTATTAGAAGTTCCCCCTTGGGGGGTTAGGGGGTCGTTTCCTTTTTGGTTGGTTAGGGGGTTAAGCGCCTCAGCCATCTGCTTTGCTTCTTCAGGGAAAGCAAATACAGGAGTTGTTTCTGCATCGTATGGATGCTCTGTGCGCACTTCATTTTCAACGACCTTTCTGCCATAGATAGTGAAGATTTCAGGGTTGGCATAGAAGCCGTTATAGTGATTGACGCTATCATCCAGATTAACATCCACTACGGCTATTCGTTCGTTATTGTATTCGCCTTGTTTCAAGCCGATGCGCTGAGTAAAGAATCTTGCCGTCTTGTCGGCAGAAGGGAACGTATTGCATTCCTTCTCAAACTCAGGTATTCTATCCGCGAATTCATCAGGAACAGCGATTTGACCAGTCAGGACAATGTTCTTGAAATCGTCCACTCCATGCTCCAAACCGAGTCGTTCGTCAGCGCCCATTTCCGATAAACCATACGTAACGAACAATGCGGCGATGAGGAAGAATGTTGCCACGAAATACTGTGCCACCTGCATTGTCTTTGTGAATGCACTCTTGTGGGCATAGCTTTTGCCAACAGTTTCGCTCAAAGGCTTGCTGATCACCTTGCGCAGCGAGAACCATGAGAGGACGATGGCGAAGAGGAATGTTGCGATGAGCACCTCTGCGATAATCCGATAGATGGCATTGAGGTTGACATACATGATGTTCGCGAAGCTGAACAAGCCAATCTTAGGCATCATGAAGTCTTGGAATGCGTAGGCTATGATGGCAGTGACGATGGCTGTGATGACTGCCACGATAAGGATTTCTGTCATATACAACCAGAAGAGTTGGCGTATCTGGGCTCCATTGCAACGACGCAATGCCATCTCACGACTGCGCAGAGTGAAGAGCTGGAGCTGCATCTTCAGATAACCAGAAAGACCGATTATCAGCACGCTTGCACCAAGGAAGACGAGAATCATGAATCCCAACAGCACCAAAGGAACGAAAGATTTGCCAAGACTACTTTCCGAGATCTCCTCGTACGGGCGAATGGTCTTCCTCTCCTTCGCGAACTGCTTGAAGTCGGCATCATCATCATTGAGGCGAATCTGAAGGCTGTAGATCTCCGTATTGAGAATGTCCTTTATGTCGCTCTTGTGCAGGTTCTTTGCACCCTCAACAACAACGCAAATGCCATCGAAGTGATCCATGTTTGTATCAGAGATTACCACATCGCTAATCGGAGCATAGTGCGAATCTGCTATTCGTGCACCAATAGGTTCTACTCCCTTTTCGCGAAGCACATTTCCTGCCTGCTTGCCAATCACCACTGTGCCAGGCTTCAGCGTACCGATCTTCTTGCCTGTAACGACAGAGTAGAAATTGTTCTCCTTCAACCAATCAGGGCTTATGAATGAAAGCGTCTCCCATATTTTCCCTTCCTTGCCGTTCTTTCCTCGCAACGTGAACTCCGCGTTCAACGGCGATTCATGGAACAGCACACTCTTCACGCTTGGTAATTGCTGGAGGGAGTCGGCAAAGGCGATGGTGGTAGGTGCTATTCCGTCAAGGTCAGAGTTGATGCTCCAACTATTGATAAACTTGCTGTCGAGCTCATGCTTCACAGTGTAATGCCACCAGGCATTGGTGAAGTAGAGAGTGATGCCGAAGCAGATAATGCCCACAGAGAGGCAGAGTATTGAAACGATGTTCTGTACCTTGTACTTCAGGATGTTTCGCCATCCGCTTTTGAGATTGTGAAGAATCATGGGATGTATGATTTTTGATGTATGATTTATGATTTACGATTTTCAGGAAACTCGGAATTGCGCACTTCCTTTGTTTTCCGATTGCAAAGTTACAGTTTTCGTCACTTCCACGCAAGGTTTTTCTCGTTCCAAATGGCATGCTGTATGAAAATTAGACACAATAGTGTATGATTCTTTTACACTATCCTTTTGTAGCGCATAAAATAAAAGGCACACAAACTTACTAAGCGTAAATCTGTGTGCCAATATTGTTATGATAAGTATTCTAATAATTTCGCAACCATTCCGAAAGAAAATAGTCATACACATAATATGCTCCTTCTGGTGTACGCGTTATGATGTCTTTTTCGAGCAATCCCTTTATTGCAGACTGAACACTACTGGCAGATGCTAAATGGTGGCGACGTATGAAAGCAGAAGAATTGACCTGAATTACCTGCCCCTCGCGAGCAATAGCCATGATTACCATTTTCTGTTTTGCAGACAGGAATGACAATAGCATCTGGTAATTATCTTTTTGAGCGGAGAGAACATTGTCTATAGCTATAGGAATCATTGCGGCTTCGCAGTTATGCCCCGTCTCTGTCATAGCAAATAATTCATTGAGAACGGAATGTACATACCATGTGCATCCATTGTATCTGTCGTAAATCACGGGCAACACATCTGCTGATAATGTCTTGCCATAATTACTGAACATGCGCTGGGCAAACTCGTTGTATTTGTCTTTGTCAATAGGATCAAGAGACATTGCCGTAGAACTGGCATAGAAAGGCTTTGAAGGAGAGAGGAACATCTGGGCTATGGAGTGGCGTTTGCTGCCGCAATAAATGAATGATGTATTGCGACAATGCTGTATCCTCGTTCGCAGAATTGCCTCTACGTTCTTTTCCTCGTATTCCGAAATCTGCTGAAATTCATCGAAAGCGACAATGCAGGGACGGTCAGCCTTCTCAAGATACTGGAAGATCTCATCAAGCGTAGTCTGCTCATGTTCTATGCTACCAATACTAAAGTCCATTCCAGTGTCACCGGTAATAGGGTCGAAAGATACTCCAAGGTGGACGGAACGGAAGAAATCCACAATCCTATCAAACATCTTCTCCTTATCGGAACGCAGTGTGTCAAGCACAGCCTTACCGAATAGATATACAAGTTCGCGAAGTGTATTCGTTCCGTATAGGTCTATGAAGAGCGTGTAATACTCATCTTTTATCTCCTGTTGTGCAAAGTAATGACATATTACTCCGGTTTTTCCCATACGCCTCGGAGCTGTAAAGAATACGTTACGTCCGTTGCGGATATGAGAAGAAAGCTGTTGCAATTCCGTTTCCCTGTCACAGAAATACTCTGCAGAAACATATTTCCCCACCACGAATGGGTTATCTAACACCCTGTTTTTCATCACTTTGATGCAATTATTATATTTTCAATAATTATAAATATGATAATTTGTCAATGCAAAGGTAAGAAAAAGTTTTTTATTTGCAAATATTTTATGCAAAGAGTTAGAATCTTTCCGCGAGTTTCTTCAGCTCTTCGCTATTGAACTGACCTACATGGAAGTCGCTTTCGATGAGTTTGCCTTCCTTGTTTACGAGTGCTCCACGAGGGATGGCTGTGAAGTTTATCATCGCTTCAAGCTGCTTCCATTCGTTCTGTGTGACATAGACATGCTCGCCCTTGATGTTGTTCTCGCCCATCCATTTCTCGGCAGCAGGCTTCTGATTTTCGGTTGTGATATAGATGAACTTGACATTCTCGTCCTTCATCTCCTCTACGAGCTTTTTCTGGCTCATCATTCCTGAACGGCAAGGTCCGCAACTCATTCCCCAGAAGTCTAGGAAGAGAGTGCTGCCTTTGTACGGAGAGACGAGCTTGTTCCAAAGTACCTGCTGCTCTTCTGTCCAGTTGTTGTCATTGTCGGTAGCGGCAGCATCGGTTGCTTTCACGAATTTGCGATACATGCTTGTGACTGTCTGTGCCACATTAACATTCTGCATGCCAGCCAATGCTTCACCCACACCCTTTGCCACAGCATCAAGTATCTCTTCACGATGCTCTGTAAAATTACCGAGTTTGTCTTCCTTCTGAATATCCTCTAAACGTCTTACGATATCTTGTGAGAGATAGAGGTCGTTCATGAAAGTGCCTGCCATGCCATAATCATCGCGGCGACGCTGGCTATAATGGTTTTCATCAATCTTAACTGGCTCCCAAGAGAAGAGTAGAGGGCCATAGAGCGTACGGTTGACGAACACCCACTGGTTGCTTTCGCTTAGGGCAAGAGGATTGTTATATATGAGTTCCTTGTTCTTAAGCAGAGTACCATAGACGGTTTGAAGGTCGAGCTTTACATAATTGGGATTCGGTTCACTATTCCAACTTCCATCTTCATCCTGTGTATAGTTTCTTGCCTTGTAGGTATAGCTTGACACAACATCCTCTATCTCAATACACTTGTTTGTAAGGAGCGAAATCATCACGAGGTCTTTGCCACGGGTGCTGAGCGGAGAATTGATGAGAGCCTGACGGAGTTCCTCGTCGGCAATGATCTCGTTAGTCTGGTTAGCCCAACGCTCAAGGAGTGCCTGGGTGGCGTCCTTTCCTTTTTCTATAATAGCCTGAGCCTGTTCGTATTCGTATTCTTTCCTGCCATATTTCTCCATGAACTTAGGCAGAAGAGTGTTTATCATTGCCGACTCGCTATTGCTGCGGAAAGTCTTGAAACGAGGTCCCGAACCGTCAGGAGCAGAGTCTATGGCGGAGAACATCTCTATTGTGTCGCCAGGAGCGATGAAGACATTACCGAAAGGCTGGGTGAAAACAAACTGCGCATGAGGGATGTTCAGGTCGAGGGTGTAGCAGTTGTCCTCGTCCATAGACACTACGGAGTTCTCTTCCTGACGGGTTATCTGATTCTGCACACGGGCAGTAGCATTTGGAAGAATGCTTGCAAGCTCCTTTGGAATCTTTGTTACGTGAATCTTAAGCAGCGCCTTGCCGCTTTCTATCGCTCCCTTGTAAGGCTCGTTGCTAAACTTCCATTCATTGTCAGGGGTGAAAGGTTGGCTCATATAATAGTCGTAGTTGAGCGATTCCGGGTCGAAGCCCTTAGCCTTCTTGCTCGCTTTCGCCTTTGGTTGCAGCTTTATGCCATAGTAGTTGCCCAGAGGATTATTGCCCACCTCTATATAATTGAACTCCTTGACATTGGCGTCGAGAGGCTCGAAATATACGGTGCAAGGCGTTTCTTTGGTAGCTTGTTCGTAAGCCTTGATGCCTTCTACGCGGAGGAACTTAAACTCCTTGCCTGTGTTGCGGTCGGCAAGCACGGTGTTGTTGATGATGGAGCAGTGTGGCATGAGCATGCCACGAACGATGGTAGCCTCCTTCGTCAGTTCAATCTCGGTGATTGTCATCCACGAAGCAGCGTATTCTATCTCAGGATTCTTGATAACCTTGCCTGCGAAAAGGTGCAGGGAGATAAAGAGTAGGATTAAGGTCAATAAGTGTTTCATTTTTGTAAATAATAGGTTAATAGCTGATATCTGAGTGCAAAATTAACCATTTTCTTTGTTATAGCAAGTTTTTTTATCCCCATTTTCAGATAACCCCTTATTGAAAGGCTCAAAATGTATGAAAATCATACACTTTGCAGCAGTATCAGAATACACAGACGCACTTTTCTTTGGCAATTAAATAAAATGTATTACCTTTGCCGTCAAATCATACATCATACATCATAAATCGTAAATGATATTATGGGAAACTACAACACAATACTCGTGGTGGACGACAATCCTGCCATCCTTACCGCAGCAAAGATTTGTCTTGCTGGTGTCTTTGATCGTGTCATTACGCTTTCTACGCCGGAGAACATCCTCACTACGCTTCAGCAGGAGCGTGTGGATGTGATAATGCTCGACATGAACTTCTCGCTCGGCGTAAACTCCGGACAGGAAGGAATGATGTGGTTGCAGGCAGTAAACCGTCGTCATCCTGATACTCCTATCGTGCTCATCACGGCATACGCGGATGTAAAGCTTGCAGTTCGTGCACTGAAAGCTGGTGCTACCGACTTCGTATCAAAGCCATGGGACAACGACGAACTCATCCGCACGCTGAAAGATGCCGTCGATAAGAACCAGGCTGTCCTGCCTTTGGAACAGTTGGAAGCAGAGCATGTCCGCATGGTTGTGGATAAATGCCACGGCAACATGAGCAAGGCTGCCGAGATGCTTGGCATAACACGCCAGACACTTTACGCTAAACTAAAAAAGACCCACCCCTAACCCCTCCCTTTCAAGGAGGGGAAGAGATACCTTTTATACTTTGAAACTGCTATACTCTATAAACAAATGTATTATTCATTAACTAATGTTATCGTCCTACCTTGCACTGCAATACTATCTTCTCCCCTCCTTGTAAGGGAGGGGCTGGGGGTGGGTCCGTTGGGTCCGTTGGGTCCTTTGGTTCTGTTGGCTCTGCTGTTGATAATCTGCGCTATATTATTCTACCACCATCAGAAACTTCTTGCCGACCGAGCTCACTTGATGCGAGAAGCCATGCGCAACCGCGACTTCTCTTTCCGATTGCCAACGAAAGGACTTTTCTTCGGCGAGCGTGCACTGCAAGAGGCGCTCAACGACCTTGGCACAGACATCAATCGACTTGTGGCAAAGAACGAGGTGGAGTCGTGGCAGAAGCTCACGCGCGTACTTACGCATGAAATAATGAACGCGACAACACCGATAAGCAGCATCAGTCAGGCGTATCTGAGCAATCCGAACATCAAGGGAACTCCATACGAAGAAGGCATTCGTGCCATTCACGACACGAGCACCGGACTATCAGTCTTCGTGGATAGCTATCGCAAACTGACGCAGCTCCAGGAGCCGGTGCCAACAAGCATACAGCTCTCCGATTTCTTGGGAGTCATCAAGAACCTTTATCCGAACATCTGTTGGCATATTGACATCCCCTCATCAGCAACCATCCGCGCCGACGAGAACCTGCTTCGACAAGTCTTCATAAACATCATAAAGAATGCTGTCGAGGCTGGTGCCGACGATGTTGATGTTCGTTTCCGTGACAACACCATCAGCATAAGCAACAATGGCAAACCGATTCCTGCCGATGTGGCCCGCGAAATCTTCATTCCGTTCTTCACGACAAAGAAGACAGGCACAGGCATCGGACTCGCCCTCTCGCGCCAAGTACTGATTATGCAAGGCGGCAACCTCACCCTCGCCGAGCGACCTGTCAATGGTTATCACGTCACTTTTGTCATCACCCTCGCATAAAAAAGCCACTCTTACGGATTGTAATCAAAACAAGCAAATACAATTATAACACACAAGCAAAATGTGCTTCAATATTTACAATTCGTAAGTAAACCGCCTTTATTTTCCATTTTCTGTAAGCGAAAAAGCCGAAAAATGCCGTTTTTGTGTTAATTTTGCACCGACAACCAATACAAAAACTAATAGATTTTAACACAAAAAACTGGTAAAAAGATGGTAAAGAAACGTTGGATAATCCTGATGACTGCTATGGTCATCTTTGCGATTTGGGGCGCATTTGCCCCTGAACATTCTTTCGAGTGTGAGTTTGGAACTGAAGAAGGACAGATAAACCCTGCCGATGTGGCTTGGCTTATCACGGCAACAATCTTCGTGCTGATGATGACCCCTGGTCTTTCGTTCTTTTATGGCGGTATGGTTGGCGCGAGAAATGTCATCTCAACAATGCTGCAGTCGTTCATTGCCATGGGACTCATCTCCGTCCTTTGGGTGGTAATCGGTTTCTCTCTCTGCTTCGGCGATGATGTTGGCGGTCTCGGTATTATTGGCAATCCGCTGTCGTTCCCTATGCTTAGCAATGTAGGCGGTGCTACCTATATCACGGAAAACACGGGCAAGTTCGTCGGTGGCGCTTCAATTCCGTTGGCTCTCTTCGCACTCTTCCAGATGAAGTTTGCCATCATCACTCCGTCGCTTATCACTGGTTCGTTCGCAGAGCGCGTGCGCTTCTCGGGCTATATGTGGTTCATGATATTCTTCTTCTTCGTGATCTACTGCCCATTGGCACACATGACTTGGCATCCAGACGGACTTTTCCTCAACTGGGGCGTTGTTGACTTCGCCGGTGGTATCGTCGTTCACGCCTCTTCTGGTGTGGCTGCTCTTGCCGGAGCAATATTCCTTGGTCGCAGAAAGACAGTAAACCGCCACTCAGAACCTGCCAACATTCCTTTCGTACTCCTCGGTGCTGCGATGCTTTGGCTCGGATGGTTCGGTTTCAATGCCGGTTCAAGTCTTCATTCTGATGGCATGGCTGTGAAGGCATTCCTCAACACAAACACCGCGTCTGCCATAGCCATGATGACATGGATCTTCTTCGACTGCCTCCGTGGTCGCAAGCCTTCTGCAATGGGAGCTGCCGTAGGTTGCGTCGTTGGTCTCGTTGCCATCACGCCATCAGCAGGTTATGTTACTGTCGGACAGTCTATTACAATCTCGTTCATCATTACTTTGATCTGTAATGTTGCAGTGAACTGGGGTAAAGGTCGTGGCGTTGACGATGCTCTCGATGTATTCCCAACACACGGTACAGGCGGTATCTTCGGTACTGTTCTCACAGGTATCTTCATTCAGGAAGGTCTCATCGCCGGCACTTGGGACGGTTTCGTAATCTTCCTTTATCACCTCCTCGCCATCGTTCTCGTCATTGCCTACACATTCGTGATGTCTTACCTCGGCTACCGACTCGTAGATCACTTCATCCCAATGCGTGTAAGTACCAAGTCAGAGCTCATCGGTCTCGACATCTCACAGCACGACGAGCACTACGGTCTCGCACATGTCGGCGAACGCGAGATTGCTGAATACGCTCAGTATGAGCAGGAAAAGAAAAAGAAATAAAATGCGTCACGCTGTATGCGTAATGTCGTATCCTAGAAAGGGCTGCAACGGTAAAATTCAGTTGCAGCCCTTTTGTTGAACCCCATTTATTCAACTTTCGCATGTGTTCAGGTTGCTGGTTTTGAGGTTATTAGGTTGTAAGGTTATAAGGATAATACTTCCATCGTCGAAGCAATTCTCTGGTTGATTCATGGTCTTGTTTTTATTTTTTTTGAAAAAAATTGTTTTTTTATTTGGGTTTCGACACGTTTTGTCAGTATAAGATAGATGAAGCATAACACAAACTGCTTGTATTCATAATCTTATTAACTTTAAATACTACTATTATGATTGTACATTACACTTCATGCACTCACTTTGGTAACGAGAACGCTATCGCTGAACTCAACCGTCCTTTCGCTTCTGTAGAAGATATGGATGCTGAGATTATCCGTCGTTGGAATGAGAAGGTTGGGGAGAACGATACTGTCTGGCATCTTGGTGATTTCGGCGACTTCACCAAAGTGAAGCAGCTTAACGGCAAGGTAAATATCATGCTCTCTGAAGCTGATGTGGAGCGTTTGAGAGAGCGTGACGACTATGATGAAGACAACTCAGAAGAGTATATCGAGTATTATCTTCAGCAGCTAGGTTTCAATGAGGTTTACTTAGAAGGAGAGTCTGTTGGGCTTGAGGTCAATGAAGCTAGCATACCAGAAAGATATCGCGGCTATACTGTAAGCCATGAGACTCCGGAAGAGCCTTGTATTGGCGGCGGTCATAGAGTCTTTGCTGTTGTCGGTGAGACTGTTAGCGGCAAGAATGGCGAGAACTGCATCTTGTCTGCAGCTACTGACTTGTGGAACCTTACTCCTATGGATGAGGGAGAGATGATGATATATTTTCTTGACCTTGAAGACTTGGTGTAATGGAGTTTAGCCAGAAAGAACAGGAGCGTATGTCGGCATATATGCTGGCATACGCTCACAAAGCGATAGAACGAGGACTGCGAAGTCGCCTTGCTGTAAACTTTGAATCTTGCACAGCATCCGCTTTCGAGATTGAGGGTGACTTGCTTGAGATGGAAGACCTCTCAAAGTTCAAGTTTGATCCACTAGATGATTTCTCAATGGAAGAGGTTCATGGTATGCTTGACGATTACATGTCAGGGCTGAAACGCAGAAAAAGGTATAGATAAAACGCATGAAGAAAGTGAAACTGTATGGTAAGAATCCACAGAAGTTCATCAGAACGCACAAGAAAATGGATTCCTTGATAGAGAAATACAATCAAAAGGCTCGTAAGTGGCATTTCTCCGAACTGACATTCGACGAAAGCAAACTGCTACCGTCATTCTTTGGATTTTTGGACTCACAATCAGAACCGACCAACTTTTGGCAGTTATTATTATACATTTTCCGCTATGATTATATGAAACATGAGTGGCAAAGGATTTATAATCAGAGCAAAAAACTCCGTCAGATGAGATTTTATGAATAACATTTTTTAGATAAACCATGATATGAATACAGGAAACAAAGAACAATATAAGCTTTCTGATTTGGATGAGCTGATGGAATACATGTGGTTAAAGCCACAAATTAGTAAGTTGAATGTAGATATATTCGTTGATGATGGTGGTTCGTATGAAAGAAACGAACATCCGCTTCTCTTATTTGTAAGAAATGGACATGGTAGATCTGTATCGGAATTCATTCCAATTAGTATCTCCGAGAATCCCTATATAATGGATGATGAAAAGGTTCTCAAGATTTCATCTGAGGATGTATCTGCTGTAAAGTCTTTCATACAGTTCAATATGGATTTACTAATCTCAATGGCACAATCAAAAATATCTCACGAGGTGTTTGTTTCTCAATTAGAGGAAGTTTCATCAGAACCAAACCAAGATTAACGGACTTTCAAAAAAATCTGGAGGAAAAAGGATTAAAAAAATGAACAATCATACGGAACTCTACGAGTATTTAGGTATAAACTATCTTTTGATACCTGAGAAATATCGAGAGATAGTCTATGAATCTCGCCAAATGAAGATAGCAAACTGTAAGGAGTTGCTTCTGAAACTAGAGAACGCTATCAAGGATGTCTTTGACAGATACGCAAAAGCGGATGAAACAGGCATCACAAGAACCAGCAAAAAGGACAAGCGATGCATACAGATTCTGCTTGAGGCACGACGCCATGTAATGAACAAGATATTTACGGAAAGTGAAAGTTCCTTCCATCAATTCCGAACAATCAACAGTACATTGATTGACCTTAGCAAAAAACTGGATAAGAAAATCCTATCGCTCTATCAATCATGGCTTGACAATGAGGAAGATGACTGGAAGAACGATTGTCAGGTGGAAGGCGTCATTATTGCAGAAGGATGGAAAGAGATGGAATACGATGAAACAGGTTCGGACTATAACACGATGCTATGCATCATTGAAGAAACAACTGATAGGAATTTGCTCAAAATTGGGTTCTCCGGAGATCCAGACAAGAAAACAGATGATATCTATCAGTTGTCGTGGAATGCAAAAGGCGGCAGGCTTTTCAGCCTAGGAGGATCTCATCCTTATGGCGACTTCACTATGTGTACTGCCTTCGATCATCTGTTTTTTGATTCGCTTTATAGCCATCAAGACATTCTGCGAATAAAAATGTTCTGGGCAGATGCCACCATTACTCATCAACGAATTGTTACACCACAAGGAGAATATCTATAGATTATATGAAACATAAAGATGCTAAAGAGTCTGTAATGATACGACGAGGACTTTACTCTACCACTATTTATGAAATGGAAGTATGGTCTTTGGCAAACAACAACGAATATTCTGAGGAAGATTATCTGGAACAGCTCAAGTTTGATGGTTATATGAGTTGTGGACTTCATAAAGAAAAGGTCGGATTGTTTGAGACCAAAGAACGAGCATTAGATTGCTTATGCATGATAAGCGAAGATCCTTGGGATTCTGACCGCGACCTCTATTGCACATTTATACGCGAAAAGGCAATGTATTGCATGATGAATCAAAGAGATTATCTCAAGGAGTGGACATATATATACCGCCAATTGCATGATGAATCGCTCGTTAGAAACTATGCTGAAGACGAGAATCCATTCCTTGGTCGCCCTAAAGATATGGTAAGATTCAAGCATGGAGACATCGTGATGGTAGCAGACAACTACGATGGACACTGGGGTATAGTGTATGGTAGCCCTATCACTATAGAAGAAATTAAGGATGTCAATGAGCGTATAGAAAAAGAGACTGGCATGCCAAACAACAAATATTCCAATATGGATTGGTCGGACGATAGCTATCTGATACTAACTAATGAAAATGGTTTCAATGGTGGTCACGAACACATTCTGGCACATCATGTAATACCCCCGTTGTCAGTTCCAGAGTTTGTCCGCTCAAAACTCGAAGAAGGGTTACAAAAAACTTCCATACGATAAGCCGCCCTATATATAAACATAGAACGGCTATCATTTATCGTTTTGGCTACTTCCTATTCTATGGACTATGGTAAGCTATGCACAGAGCAGCATCTCGCGAGCATGTCTGTCACGGCGGATGTCTTTCAGTGCCTGGTTGATAATCTGGCGAACACGCTCTTCTGAGAGACCGAAGTGATGTGCAATCTCACTCTTGGACAAGGATTCGCAGTCAATACCGTAATGCATCTTTATCATCTCAAGAGCTCTTTCTTCCCTACAATTTCTCTTGAATACCTGCTCTAAGGCTATTAGGAAGTCTTCTTGTTGGAAGCCGTAGCGCGTCTCTACCGTCAAAGGCATTGTTCTGCCACGAAAGCAGCCGTCTCCCTTCTCCTCTTCACAGAAACTCTTTGTGGCTTCCTTTCCATGTCTGAACCAAGGGTTGTACTTGTCCAACGCGCTGATAATGGCTGTTTTGATACAAGTGTAAGCAAAACTCTCAAAAGCAGCCTTACTCTCTGTGGAGTAATATTTTGTAGCCTTGATGAGTCCGAGTTTTCCTTCCGACTCAAGGTCCTCAACTTCTATGCCAGAGCACATGGCGTATTTCTTGGCAAGTTTCTTAACAATAGCGAATGACTTCTCTGAAAAATAGTTCTTCTATTTCATGTTGCACTTGGTTTTAAAAGGGTGATACTTCTTTTTTCCGGGTGCAAAGGTCGGAATAATTTTGGAATCCTAATTTTCAAAATTGTCAAATGCGGGGGCGCAAAGTGCCGTAAAATCAGTAACTCTCTCCGTTTTTCGTGGGAAATTGGTGGAAAAAATGGACTTATAGAAATAGAAAATCCATCTCAATCATAAATGTTGAGATGGATTTATGCAATAATATAGATACTTTAAATTAGCGGTTCACACCAAGATAAAGGCACCCTTCCCTCATAAGAACTGTTTTCAATGATTCTATTAATATTATCCTCCAAGAAAGTTGCTTTAGGGAATTGATTCTCTATATTTATGCGAAATAACTTTCCTTTGTCCCAGAAACCTTTGTCATTGATAGGCAAATCGTTATTTGCCTTGCTATGGAGAGAATATACATATATAAGAAAAGCCCTTTTCTTCACTTGGTTTTCTTTGTACGTATTAGGCTCAAAACCAAGAAACTCCGTAATGGTATTTCTAAATGTATTGAATGAGATAGTTTCTTTCTTTATATACGCATAGAAGAGCAGTAAACAGACTGCCGCAACAAATGTTTTATCATTTGACTTGTATCCACTATCGGGCGTTTCAAAGATTTCTTTAATTCTGCTGAGCTGTCTCTTGAAGCCTTTCGAAGTTATCATAATGTAGTTCCAACTATCAATGACGTTTTCTGATTTAATGCTAGACCTTTCTTGAAAAATAGCCTTGTGAGTAGCTCTAAGGAATGTGTCAATACGCTTGTTCTTAAAATAGTTGTCAACCAATCTTTGGAGAGTGTCCTCAGATAGTCTTTTTTGCTTTTCATCAAAATCCCATTCTATTTCTCCATGGTCTGCATAATAAGATAGTGCACGAGCAATGTTTTTGAGATATTTTTCCTTTTGTTCACGACTATTCTTAGTACTTAAATAATATGATATATATTGGGTTGTATATTTCAAGTTGCCACGTTTATCTTCAAAGTCATCATCAAAATAATCTTTTAGACTTTCTGACACCAAAGCATATGACCCCTCATCATAAAATTTATTTATGACCATTGGCTCTATGGTTAGGTTATTATTGAAGAAATCTATTTCAATCCTTTTTTGAGTGGTAGCTTCGTATTGTTTTCTGATTGCATCAATAAGTTTTTCACCCCACTTAGACCTACCATCGATGTTATTGATAATCTGATGATTCATCATTCGTCTTTTGGGATTGGGATTACGCAAGGCGATTCTAAGAACATCAGTCACAAGGAAACTTGCGTCATAAAATGGAAACTCAAAAGATTCCAATGGGTAATCATCGTTTATGTCAAACAGATTATTACCCATTGTTTTGCTTTGGCCGTTGATATAAACCTTATATGTGTTAATCTCTTGGATGAGCATAGAATATATGAAATCTTACATTTTAAGTAAGCGAACGAAGCTGTTTTACTTCTTCACTTTATACATCTCGGCAGCGGCGAGGAGTACGCAGCCTGTGCCGTAGTCTTCGAAGTCTGGGTGAGAGTCGTAGGTTGTTGGCTGGCCGTCCTTTGGTTCCTTGCCAGTTCCTTGTACGAAACCGATGTAGCCGTTCTTGTGGATTGCATCCTTGACGATGGCATTCCATGCTTTTTCGATTACAGGGTAATACTCTGAGCGTGAGAGAATGCCGGTGCGAATGCCGTAGCCGATGCCGTAGATGAAGAGAGCTGTACCTGATGTTTCCTTGCCACCGAAGTTGTTAGGGTCGTGGAGAGAGCAGTTCCAGAAACCGTCTTCACGCTGGCAAGCCTTGAGAGCCTTCGCCATTGCCTGAAGGTCCTTCACATAATCCTTATAATGAGCGTCGGTTTGTGGTAGATCTGAGAGTACACGGGCAAGTGCTGTTATCACCCAACCGTTGCCACGGCTCCAGTAGCAGTTCTTTCCGTTAGGTTCCTTGTAGTCGCCGTCGAAGTCGGCATCGCGCCACCAAAGTCCTTCCTTCTCATTGAACATGCCCTTCTCACCGAGCGTGTTGCGAGTGTAAGCGTAGAGATCCCACGCCTTGTCGAGATATTTCTGCTCCTTTGTTACGGCATAAAGCTTTGAGTAGATAGGCATAGCCATCTGTATGGCGTCAATCCACCACCAGTCTTCTGTACCAGGATAAGCGCACATCATGTTGATGTTTGTGAGTGCACCCTGAATCATCTTTGGTTCACCAGCAAGGCGATACATGTCGATGTATGTCTGAAGACAGCACTGGTCGTCAGCATGATGGGTAGTGTTGCCGTTGCGAGGCTGCCATTTGTGGTAGTCAGCCCATTTGTAGGCATAGTCCCAATACTCCTGCTTTGGACAGATTTCGTAGAGAGCCATGAGTCCTTCGTAATAGACGGCGCGAGTCCACAGACTGCTCGGACGCATACGCTTCACATAAGTTGGCAGCGTAGGGTCAGGGTTCTGCTTCATGAAATACTGGTTTACGAGAACAGCTACATCGCGGATGTCAGCGTTCATTTCGCCATGCTTCTGCTGTGCGTTGGCTGTGAGTGAGAAAAATAGGATAGTTAGGGTTAGAAAGAGTTTATTCATAATATTTTTTCGATGATTTCGATATTTCGATGTTTCGTTAACGGTTACAGTTTACTTTCCCCCTCCACATATTCGTGCAGGACCATGTGCTCGCCATCGAACTCAGCGTAAGTAAACTGCCATATCCAGTCGCCGAGGAGGATGAGACGCGGAGATATCGTGTCGTGCTCTTGACGGTCGGTGATCTTGTGCTTGCTGATGCTGTAGTCTATGGCAACATGGCGATGACCGAACACATAGTAGTCGATGTTAGGGTGTGTCTTTGAGTATTCAATGGCAAAATCAAGCTGAGGCTCTTTGCCATCACCCCCTAAGAACGGGTCCTCCTTGCCGTCAGGACGCTTCATTCTGCTGTGCTTTGCCCATGACTGTCCGAGCCAGAGTTGAAGGTCAGGATGAAGCAAGGCGAAGAGTCGTTGGCAGATGCGGTTGTGGAATATCCAACGGATGATGGCGAATCCGGTGGATTTCTTTCCCACGCCGTCACCATGGCCAATGAAGAACAGCTTGCCGTTGATGTCTATCGTTTCCTCTTTTTTATGCACTATGACGCCACATTCCTTCTCCAGATAGCCATACATCCAGATGTCGTGGTTGCCTATGAAGTAGTGCACTTCCACGCCAGCATCGGTCATTTCGGATATCTTTCCCAGGAAACGCGTATATCCGCGCGGAACAACATATTTGTTTTCTACCCAGAAATCAAACATGTCGCCCAGCAGGTATATTGCCGAAGCCTTGTCCTTGATGTTATCAAGGAAGCGAACAAGGCGGCGTTCCTGAGTGCGCTGATGCTGCTCGGCCCATGAGCCGAGGTGAGCGTCGGAGAGGAAATAAACGCTGTTCAATTTACGATTTACGGATTTACGATTTACAATTTATTTTTCGGATTGAGACCTTTCATTGTGAGGGCATCAATCAAAGCCAAGTTCTATGCGAGCTTCTTCGGTCATCATCGACTTGTCCCATTCAGGTTCGAACACGAGATTCACTTTCGCAGAAGCGAGTCCTGTGAGGTTTTCCACTTTCTGTCGCACATCTTCGAGGATGAAGTCGGCAGCAGGGCATGATGGCGCAGTGAAGGTCATGTCGATTTCCGCATTGGCATCGTCGTCGATTTCGATGCGATAGATGAGTCCGAGGTCGTATATGTTTACAGGAATCTCTGGGTCATAGACGGTTTGAAGCACCTCTACGATACGCTCCTGCAGATGTATTTTCTCTTCTTGAGTCATGTTTGTTAGTATGTTTTTGGGGACAAAATTACGAATAAGTGAGTGAAATACAAAATGAAAGTCCGAAAACTTTCATTTTTATTTCCGAACGACAGTAATTTAGGCGAAGCCAATGTTACGAATAAGTGAGTGAAATACAAAATGAAAGTCCGAAAACTTTCATTTTTTTGATTTTCTCCTACACAAACAACCGCCGCAGATGCAAGTAATTATCTCACAAGCATCTGCGGCGGTCTGCGTTTGGGAATGAGTTATGTGTCTGTTACATGTTTAACCTGTCTCCAAGATTCTTGTGGTTTACAAGCTTTATCTCGCCAGCGGTATTCTCAAAGTCACCATTATACACGATAATCTTTTGTTTGATGGAGCCTTCTATCCATTGATCGACTTTCTTTAAAGTCTTTTCGAAAGCAGGACTATATGTCATCGACGACTTGACTTCTATAGCTGTAAACTCGCCATCCTCTTTCAGCAATATGTCCACCTCATTTTGATTGGAATCGCGATAGAAGAACACACCACCTTCCAGTCCTTTGTTAAGACGATGTTTAATAATCTCCATGACTATATGGTTCTCAAATATAGCACCTCGCATCTTGTCCCTATCGAGTTGGCGTTCCGATTCAATGTCCAGCAAATAGCAAGCCAAACCAGTATCATTGAAATATAGTTTGGGAGTCTTTACAAGACGTTTGCTGATGTTCTGATAGTAAGGTGGTAGCAACGTTATGAGATATGATGCCTGCAACACAGACAGCCAACGCGTGATTGTTTTACTGTCAACGCCAACCTCATTGGCTACTTCTGAAGCATTGAAAAGCGAACCTACTCGTGCTGCGCATAGTTTCATGAACTTCAGGAACTGCAGTTGGTCTTGAATATGCAACAAGTCCCTGACATCTTTCTCCAAATAGGTCTTGACATACGACGGATAGAAGAACTTTGCCTTGTTCTTTCCTGCGCAGATGGCAGGATAAAGCCCTTCATAAAGCAAAGTGTTCACGTTTCTGCCTTCCAACTGTTCCTTTGCCTCCACAAAGCTCATAGGCATAAGTTCGTAAACTCCTGCTCTTCCTGCCAAAGATTCACTCAAGCCACGCATCACCTCAAAGTTGGAACTGCCAGATAGCAGGAATCTCCTTTCTGAATTATCGTCAACGATACCTTGTATGTATTCCAACAATTCAGGAACTTTCTGAACTTCATCAATGAACATTCCCCCTTCCGTCTGATGCAGAAATGCTATTGGGTCATTCTTGGCAAACTCCCGTACATTAACATCCTTGAGACTGTATTTCTGAAAGTCAGGGAAAAGATGTTTAAGCAGAGTGCTCTTGCCAGATTGTCGCGGACCTGTTACGGAAATGACAGAGAAATACTCCGCAGCTTCTGTGATTACTTGCTCCAATTCTCTATGTATATAATCAATTTTTGTTGCCATAAATTTATGCAATTTCGGAATCCGATGGCAAAATTACATAAAAAATCATTATCATGCAAGGCTTTTTCTCACTTTTTTATACTTAAGATTGAAATTTGTTTCATCCTTTAATTAAACTACCGCCGCAGATGCAAGTAATTATCTCACAAGCATCTGCGGCGGTTTGTGTTTAGGGATAACTATCAGTCATTTTTTATTATGTTAAAGATGTTGTGCAATGATCTACGTGTATCCCACACAAAAGATATATTTACATTTTCATCATCCAGCCAATAAACTACTGATATCTCTTTCGTAACAACCATCTTACGATACTCCCTGACATCGTTGCTGATTTCAGGAATTACCGGACACATTTTAGGGAAATCTGCGAGCTTGGTTATACTAGTTATGATTATTTCTTCCATAACCATCTTCTGCAGATACCCGAAAGCCTCACCACTGTAATCCAGTACGTCAGAAAGGCTATCATACGCATGCAGTGACCACCTTATCTTCATTTTTGCGAGCCTTTAGCATTTCCATTACTTGTTCGTGAGTATAGAACTTGCCTTCTGCAAACTCCTTATCGCTTTTGGCAACCATTTCCTTCAAGTACCATATAGTCTCGGGAGTCATCTTTTCTTCCATAGTCGTTAAGTGTTAGTATGATGGCGCAAAATTACGATAAAAGATTCAATCAAACAAACTTTTTTGAAGAAATCAATTGTTGGGACTTTAAATTTTAGTGAAAAGCATATAATTAGATGTGCATACAGCCTCTTCTTTTATAACAAAACTAACCGCCGCAGATGCTTGTGAGATTGTCACTTGCATCTGCGGCGGTGGGTGTTTAAGGGATGAGTTATGTGTCTGGACATTGCTCCATGTCGTGAGCAGTACATTGACCTGTCCCCTGTCCCACTTCTAACCCTACAGGCACTACGGACAAACGGCGCGGACAGATTGACCGTCGCCGCGGCTGCCGTACCTGTCAACGTAGTCCGAATCGAAGCGCAGGTAGCACGCGTCGCTCGAGGAGCTCGTGCTGAGCGACGACGACCAGTAGTAGCCGCGGGAGCCAACATAGTCGAGCGAAATGTCGTAGCGATAGCCCGCAGCAGGGAGGAAAATGGAATTACCGTTCGTCTTAGAAGTCACCTTATATCCGTTCACGCCACTTTGGGTAGTCCAAGTCCAAGTGCAGTTTGTGCGGAGTTCATCCTGCTCAGCCTTTGTTGGCATGCGCCATGAGCCGCCCCAGTTGGCAACAGCAGCATCATCTGCGAGTTCAAGGGTAGTCTTGTCGTCAACAGTGCCATAGTTTGATGATGTGCAGTACTTGGTCATAGACGTAGAAGAGCCATTGCACCATTTGTAACTTTCCCAATTATAGCCACTCTTGCCGGTTTTCCAGTTTGTGCAAGGGCTATCCTGTGAATGGCCTTCAGTATAGTAAGGCTCTGTTTCGCCCCACGCGAAATAGTCTCCGTAGCCTTCTGGAGTACTTGCGCCGACGTTCATTGTCGCCCACTTCAAGCCGCTTGGCAAACCGAGGTCAACAAACTCGTGACCATTGACCATGTTTGCTGTTGAAGAGCCAGGATCGTCTCCTGTACTTATGCTTGCACAGTCAAGGCGCTTTGCCTTTATCTGACCGCGGCTTACGCTGATGGCATCATCGCTTGCGCCGAAACCTCTGATGTCACCGCTTGTGTCGTAGATGTTCCATTCGTATTCGTATGAGCCTACAGGAACAGGCACTATGAACAGGCGCTTGCATTCCGAGGTTGTCTCAGGGAATTTTATTGTTATCTTGTTCTCTGATTCGGATGTGGATGTGCTGTAGCTTGGTTCGCTTGCAGAGGTGTTGACAGTGAAGGTGCCAGAAATCTTCTTGTTCACTGCCTCAAACTCAAACTTGTTGCAACCAGCAGGAATCTTTGAGATTTCAAAGACAAAGTATCCACCAAGGTGCTTGAATTCAACACCACCGCCTGTGTAGTTAGCCAGCATCGGCATGTTGGCAGAGTTGACGTTTCCTGTGATAGTGCCGAAACTTTCTGTTCCATAGGCATAATCGTACTCAGCAGGGAGATTTAGAGTCAGGGTTGAGCCTGAGAGGGAAGAGACAAGCGACTTTGGATAAACGAGTTTGTTTCCGATAGTATAGCCGGAACTGATAGAACCGATAAAGGTGCCTTTCGCCGTTCCTGCGCCCTTCGAAAGTTTGAAAGTAGAGAACTTAGTCGTGCTTCCATTTGTTTGAGAAACGCCGATACGGTCGTCTGCCATCCAGATGAATGACGCATCTGCCGCAAATGTAGCACGGCTTGCAGCATCTATCTGCGCTTGTTCGATAGTTGCGTTGATAACTTCAGGAGACTCCTGGTTGTTGACTGCCGCCTGTTCGTCGGCGACGTCACTGCTACAGCCTGCCAAAAGGGCTGCAAGCATGGAGAGTGATAATGCTTTCAGTTTCATGTTATTTGTTGTTAAGTATATAAACTGAGTTGATTTGAGAAATTTCTTCGATGTCTTCCCTACTGTCATCAATGAGTGTTTCTTTGATTTTTGGAGCACTCCAATCAATTGTTCCTGATTCTCCTGTGCCAGAGATGGTATCCAGCAGACTTTCCGCCTCGACAATGATAACTTTTGCTGATGGCTTTTTGTAATTTTTCTTTTTCATTAGTTTATAGTGTTAATTTGATTAAACGAATTGGAACAATGGTGTAACAACATTGTTGCGTAAAACCAAGTCAGCACCCCAAACTCAGCACAAAAGTTTTTTTGATTAGTACATAAATTAAAAAGACCGTGGGCAGCTGTACTACGCTTATCCCACATTCCAGGCTCTGGTAAAACCTATGTATCAAGATAAGCAACCAGCTGCCCACATTAGAATAGTATTATATACCATACGCTCAAATGGGACGTATGGGCACAATACCAACTAATATGGACGCTTAGTTGCGATATCTTCCGATACATATTCAAATTTACCAGATTTGGAATGCAGAAGATAACGTTCGTAAACGTCCTTTTTCGATAAAGTTCGCCTAAATGACGCCTTGCGGCATCAAGTGGGCGTGAAAACCAAATGGGTTGTTATGCCATTTGGGTTAAAGTCCGCGCTCGGACTTATGATTATTTAGTTCCCAGGATTGTCTGGGATTATCGGCTGCAAAGTTATGGAATTGTTTCCGACTATGCAAGGGAAAGTGTGGAAAAGTGCAGATGCTGACGATTATTTTATAGCGTCTGCCTAATTTTCACGCTGGGCGAAGGTTACTTCCACATTATCGTAGCCGAGGGATTTGAACAATTGCTCGGCGGCGGCTTTGCCGTTTTCTTCCGCAAGTTTTATGTTTTGCTTTGTGAGACAGCGCTTTAGCATCTTGTGTTCTGCTTTTTTGAGCAGTTGTTTGCGGGCGTTGTCGCTCCATTTTCCGCTCTCGTAATAGGAGTCGGTGTTGGCTTCGTCGATGAATTTCTTGTCAAGAAGTCCTACCTTCGGAAGTCGGACGATGAGTTTGTCGTTCTTCTTTTGGTAGGTAATCCACTTCTTCCTCATCTTTTTCATGTCAACGCCGATGCGAACTGTTCCGTGGTAGATGCGGGTCAGTACATCGTCATAGATGATGCCTTTGCGGATGGTGTCAACGATTTCGTCATCTTCGATGGCAAGAAACTCCCATTGCCCAATCTCCTGCAGCGTGCTTACCAGTATTGGAGTATGCTTTATTTCCACCTTCTCCTCCTTGGTACCCTTCACTTCGTCCTCACATTTTATGAGAACACGCAGTGCCACAACGCTGACTGCTATCACGGCAATGAGGAATATTATGTCCTTTAGTGATTTCATTTTATGGTTCAAGTTTCGTTCGCTCAACTTGAGGCTACAGAGTACAAGCTACAGGCTACAGGCATTTGCCATGCGGAGTGAGGAATTCCATGCAATCGGACATGAGTCTGTAGTTTATAGTCTGTAGTTTGTAGCCTTCGCATTAGCGAAACATTATTTGACTATCAAGTTTTTCTTTAGGAAGTTGAATGGGTCGGAAGTCACACTATCGTCGAACACCACGCGGATGTTCTTGTCCTTGTAGCCGAGTTGCTGGAGCATAGGCACGATGACCGCTGCTGCTCCCGATTGTGCCTTCTCAAGAACGCCGCTCTTTGGCACGGCTTTGATAATCTCCTCACGACCTTTCTTTGAATACTGCGTGATTTCCGCGTCGCTGAAATTGCTGCGGAAGAGTGACACATTCTTCTTTATTTCGTCGTGGTTGATGGTCGTTGAGGTGAGCACAACGGAAGGTTTTGGCAGTTCGACGATGATGTCGTCGCCGTCTATCTTCACATTGTCCTCAGAGAATTTCGAGAAGTCGATGTAAGCCTTTGCCACACCATCCATTGGAATAGCAATCTTTCTCTCGCCGAGAGGGATGTCGATGTTCACCTTCTTTCCGAAGACATTGCCGCCAATCTTCATCGGATCGTCAGCGACAATCACCTTGTGCATGTGGACCTCGGCAGTGTAAATCTTCGAGCAATTGCGTATTTTGTTGACGATGACAGCCTCCGCATCGGCATCTTCCTCGCTGACATTCTCCGTCATAACGACATCCTGCTCGTCATCACTGCTGCAAGAGAGCAATGTCGGGAGGGGCAGGGCAGACATTATTATTAAATATAAAAGTCGTTTCATGAGTAACTGTTCATAATTAGTTTTATAATCACAAATGTGTACTATATGAAATCAATAAATTTAACTTATTTTACTTATTTCGTACATCTGCAATAAGTCTTATCAGTATAATTTATTGATAAAACATACGTTTACTGACTATCAATAAATTTAACTTATTTTACTTAAAAAATCACTGATACTATTTTGTCAATTCTTGCCTATTTTTTGAAAACCTATGGATTACGGACAAAAACTCAGCGGATTTTGGATAAAAACTCATAGAGTTATGAGTCGTTTTCCTATGAGTTTTTGGTCGTTTTCCTATGAGTTTTTTGAGGCTTTGGTAACGGTTTGAAAGTCAATGTGTTACGAAAGCGGTAAATTTGGGATTATTAGGAAAAATGGGACTGATACTATTTTGTCAGCCAATAATGGCTGACGAATGCACATTCTCTATACCTTAGGGAGGCTGAGACCATTTGTTTTTTGGTATTTCTATACCTTAGGGAGACTGAGGCCAGTTATTTTCTGGTATTTGTCGAGTGCATAGACATCGGTCATTCCACTGATGTAATCGACCACAGCCATTATTCGCGTCTCAAGATCAGGCGAGTCGATGTCGTACTGACTGCTAACGCTGCCTATGAGTCGGCGAGAGTAGAAGCGATAAGGATTTACAACTGCCTCAATCATCACATCGAGTAGCGTGTCCATGATCTTGAAACCGCCAAATTCCACATCGAGAACTGGTTTGCTGACATAGATGTTCTTGTAAGAGAACTCGGCGCAACGCTTGTACGCAAGTCGCTCACGCTCAGGCATATTGTCGGTCAGCGAACCAATGAATGTGCCGTTAAGGATAGCCTCTTCGTTGGCAACGAAAGTCTCGACGCAGGCACGCTCAAGTACACCGATTACGCAAGCGCGGAAATAAGCCACCTGTTCCGATGGATCCTCCACGCCTTCCGTGTCAAGACGCTGCTCGATGGTCTGCTGCATCTGTTCTGGAAGGAAACCGAACATCAGTTGCTTCGTATCCTCGAACGATATTATCCGGAGCTTGTGGGCATCCTCGATATCCATTATCATATAGCAGATATCGTCGGCAGCTTCCACGAGATAGACAAGCGGATAACGGCGATAGCTCAGCGCTGCCTCAAATCCCGGAAGTGCAGGCTCGGCAGAACCCGGCGTGCGAGGCTCTGAAGGCAATCCGAGTTCTTCGGCAATCTTCGCGAAAAGCTTTGCTTCCGAATGGAAGAAACCGAATTTCTGCTTCTTTTGGTCGGCAAGAACCGATGCGTAAGGATACTTCACGATGCTGGCGAGAGTGGAGTAGGTCATGGCGAAACCGCCCTCTCGTCTGCCCTTGAAGCGGTGGGCGAGGATGCGGAATGCGTTGGCATTACCCTCGAAGTGCGTGATGTCGCTCCAGAAAGTAGGCGAAACCCTGTCCTTCAGGTAGTTACCCTTGCCTTCAGTGAAGAATGTCTGTATGGCTTTTTCGCCAGAATGACCGAAAGGCGGGTTGCCCATATCGTGTGCCAAACAAGCGGCAGAAACGATGGTTCCAATCTCAGGAAAGAGCGTGTCCTGAAGTTCCGGACGCTTCTTCAGTATGGCACGAGCCACATCATTGCCGAGCGACTGTCCTACACTTGCCACTTCAAGGCTGTGTGTCAAGCGGTTATGAACGAATACACTTCCCGGAAGCGGAAAGACCTGCGTCTTGTTCTGCATGCGACGGAAAGGCGCAGAGAATATCAAACGGTCGTAGTCGCGCTTGAATTCAGAGCGGTCGTCGTGGCGTTCTGGATGGCGTTCTTCCTGTCCGAGACGCTTGTTCGTTATGAGTTTTTCCCAATTCATATTTGGTCGTTTAGGGGCCATAAGCTGACGCTTAAGGCACAGGGGCTGATATGTTTGGATTCTAACTTGGGGAGTAAAGTACTGAAATTCCTTTGCAAAAGTACACATTTATATTGATTAAGCACCACTTTTTTGATTATTTAACTAAAAATGCAAGGCAAATTCGCGGATTTTCACTAATTTTGCCCCGAAATATGTACTTTTAATTCAAGTTTCGCTTGGGCGAACCTTGAGGGTAAAGGCTAAAAGCTAAAGGCTAAAGGCTCTCACAGGACAGTAGTTGTACGTATCCTGCCTTTTTACCTTAATGCTCTGGGCCTTTAGCCTTTAGCTTTTAGCCTTTAGCCTCGCTTGAAAAGCGAATAAAATATGAAAATCAACATCATAAACAAAAGCCACCATCCGCTGCCAGCATACGCTACTGAGCAGAGTGCCGGCATGGATATGCGTGCGTTCATAGAGGAGCCTATCGTGCTTCATCCAATGGAAAGAAAACTCATCCACACGGGTCTCTATATGGCATTGCCAAAGGGTTACGAGGCGCAGGTTCGTCCTCGCAGCGGTCTTGCACTGAAGCATGGCATCACAGTGCTCAACTCTCCTGGCACAATCGATGCAGACTATCGCGGTGAGCTTGGCGTGGTGCTCATAAACCTCTCGCAGGAAGACTTCGTGATAAACGATGGCGAGCGCATCGCACAGATGGTTATCGCCAAGCACGAGACAGCAGAATTCATTGAAGTGCAGGAACTCGACGACACTGAACGCGGTGCCGGCGGTTACGGACATACAGGTAAGTAGTTCAAGTTTTTGCGCAAAACTCTTGAGTGATGACTTTTGAGTATTGACTCTTGAGTAATGACAGAGAAATGAAAAAACTGTTATACATATTGCTCCTTCTGCCTACTTTGCTCTTTGCGCAGAAGAATGACGATGTGACGCCTTTCGACCAATCGAAAGGTTTGGGCATGTCGTTGCTCGACTCTTTGTATGCAGACTTCGTGGGACAAGAGGTGCTGGAGAACTATGACTCGGCCTATGCCATCCTGAAGCGCTGCTATGAGATGGAGCCGGACGCTGCGGAACTGAACTTCCAGATGGCGCTCTACGAGAGAATGTTTGCCGCTGAGGATTCCACAACCACGGTGGACGACATCATGCCAGACCTCGTGGCAAAGCTGAAGAAGGCGTATGATGCTGAACCAGACAACAAGAAGTATGTTCGTATGCTCCTCAATGCCAGTGCGCAAGCTGGCGATACGCTGATTATTGGTCCGCTGCTTGAGAAGATGATCGAACTTGACAAGACCAACGAGCAGTACATCACCATCCTTATGCGCCTTTACGACCATCAGCAGGAGTATGAGAAAGAGCTTGATCTCATCAAACACCTTGAGACTGTTGTCGGCAAATCGCCTGAGATTAATGTGGCGCGTGCAGAGGTCTTGAAGAACTGCTACGGCGACAAGAAAGCGCTGAAATATGTGAACTCGCTTATCAAGCAGTCGCCAACCCAGGGACTTTACTACCTCTATCTTGCGCAGTATTACAGCGAAAAGGACGACTTCAAGAAGGCTCTCCCTTATTACGACAAGGCTCTTAAACTGGACCCTTCCGACGGAGATACCCGCTATAGCTACATCCAGTGTCTGGAAAGAATGGGCAAGGAAGGCGATGCAAGGCAGATGAAGCTCGACATAGTCTATGACCCGAAGTCAACTCCCGACCTAAAAGTACAGATTGTGCGCGACCTTCTCGAGGAGTTTGAGACGGAAACAAACGGCACGGCGCGTATGCTGCAGATGTTCCGCACGGCTCTCGAGCAGCCTCAGGAGAGTTCCGACATGACCGTTCTCTACATCAAGTACATGGCTGCCCAAAAGATGGCTGCGGATTCCATCGTGAATGCGCTGGAGGATGTCCTGAAGAAAGAGCCTACGAACGAGGAGGCTTACCTGACGATACTTGGTTATTATGGCGAAAAGGACGACAAGGAGAAGGTCATCGACGTCTGCAATCGTGCCATCGGAAACGGTGTTGACAAACTTGAAATCTACTACTATCTGGGTGCTTACAACTATCAGGTAGGCAATAAGGAAGAAACATTGCGAATATTCGAGAAGGCTGTTGCCAATCGTAAGTTTGCCAATAATCCGCAGATGTATGCTGAATGTTACGGCATGATCGGCAACATCTATTACGAGATGGACAGCTTGGCTAAGGCTTACGAGGCTTACGAGGAATGCCTGAAATGGAATCCTGACGACTATGGTACGCTCAACAACTACGCCTACTACCTCGCCATTGAGGATCGTGACCTGGAGAAGGCAGAGCGCATGAGCAAGAGAACGGTCGTAGCAGAGCCTGACAATGGCACTTACCTCGACACTTACGCTTGGGTTCTCTTCAAACTGGGCAGATACAAGGAAGCCGCAGACTATATCAACCGCACCATCAGTCACACTGGAGGTGTCAGTGAGGTTGAGTATGAGCATGCCGGCGATATATATTATATGTTGAAGGAAACGGATGCCGCCATTGCTTACTGGGAGCTTGCCAAGATGAGGGCTGAGGCTGCCGGCAAGGATACTACCGACATCGACCGAAAAATCCGCACTAAGAAACTCTAGAAATGAAAAAGATACTTCTCTCTCTCATAGCTGCCCTTGCATTGGCCTCTTGTGGCAGCAAGAAAGACTTGGATAAAGTCACTACGACTAATCCAACAACTACCACTGTCCCTTCCGTACAACCTGTAACCACAGCCTCAATACTTCAGAAGGTCAACAACAACGCAGTGACGCAGAATTGCATCGTTGCCGACCTCGATTTCACGATGGCTTCCGGTAGCAAGAATGTTACTGTTGGCGGTTCTCTCCGAATGAAGAAGGACGATGTCATCCGCATCCAGCTCGTTGCTTTCGGTATCATGGAGGTTGGACGACTAGAATTCACCAAGGATTATGTGCTCATCCAGGACAAGTTCCATAAGAAATATGTCCAGGAAGACTATAATCAGGTTGGTTTCCTCAAGGACAACGGTCTTGACTTCTATGCCCTTCAAGCCCTCCTTTGGAACCAACTCTATGTGCCAGGCAAGGCAAATGTGTCGCAATCTGACTTGAAGGAATTCACTGTGGAGCCTGTAAGCGGAAAGGAGCAGAGCAACATCGTGCTCGACCGCGGCAACTTCAACTACAAATGGCTCGCAAACAATGCCACAAACCTTCTTGAGGATGTGAATGTGGACTATAAGAGCAAGTCGAGCGGAAGCACCAATGTAAACTGCAAGTACTCAAAGTTCGTGAAGATGGGCTCAAAGCAGTTCCCTTCCGACATACAGCTCTCACTGCAGACCACTGCCATAAAGTCGGCAAAGAACCTGAAACTTGGTTTTGTGCTCAGCGATCTCAGCAATTCCGAGAAGTGGGAAACTCGCACTACTCCTTCCAAGAAGTACGAGAAAATCTCTGTCAATGAAATGTTGAATCTCCTTATGAGTATTACAAAATAATGTTCGCTCTCACGACAAAAAACTTGAAAATGAAATACATTCTCTCCATACTTCTCTCATTGTCTCTTTGCTTCTCTGCTTCTGCGCAGAACAAGGCAAAGACCCAGAATGCAACCCAAACAAAGACACCCGCAAAGACTGCTACTCCCGCTAAGTCTCAGACTACCACAAAGTCTCAGGCTACTCCCGCTAAGTCTCAGACTACCACAAAGTCTCAGGCTACTCCTGCAAAGTCTAAGCAGCAGACCACTACAAAGCCTAAGACTCAGCAGAAGTCAACTACTCAGTCAAAGGGCAAGAAGACCCAGACTCAGGTGAAGTATGTGCCTTCGCAAGAGGTGAAGAACCTGCAGAACGACCGTGCTCAGGTGCAGAAAAAGATTAATGAGGAGAAGAAGAAGCTTGACCAGAACAAGGCTGAAGTGTCAACAAAGCTCAATGAACTTAATGCCATTGGGGCAGACATCGAGGCGCATCAGGCCAATATCGACAATATCCAGAAGGATCTCTCGCACCTTGACCAGAACATCGGAACCTTGAAGAGACAGCTGCAGACGCTCGAGGACCAGCTTTCTGAGCGCAAGCAGAAATATGCGCAGTCCATGCAGTACATGCGTAAGCACGGCAAGATCCAGGACAAGCTGATGTTCATCTTCTCAGCGAAAGACCTCACCCAAATGTATCGCCGTATGCGTTTCGTTCGCGAATATGCTGCTTACCAGAAGGCGCAGGGTGAACTTGTCAAGACAAAGCAGGCTGAGGTGGAGATAAAGAGCAATCAACTCAAGGCCGTGAAGCGTAGCAAGACCACGCTCATGAACCGCCATAAGTCGGAACAAGGCAAGCTTGAGACGAAGAAAGAGCAACAGCAGCAAATAATCCAATCGCTCAAGCAGGAGCAGGGAGCCATCCAGCAGGTTATCTCTGAACAGCAGAAGCAGAACGCTGCAATCAACGCCCAGATAGACCGACTCGTAGCTGCCGAGATGGCAAAGATCCGCGCTGCTGCCGAAGCTGAGGCAAAGGCTCGTCGTGAAGCTGCCGCTGCCGAGAAGAAGCGCAAGCAGGAAGAGCTTGCTGCCAAGAAGAAGGCTGCTGCCGAGGCCGAGAAGGAGCGCAAGCGCAAGATAGAGGAGGCGAGAGCCCGTGAGGCAAAGGCTCGTGAGGAAGCTCGCATCGCTGCTGCTGAAGCTCGCAAGAAGGCTCAGGCAGAGGCTGCAGAAAAGGCTCGTCTCGCTGCTGAGGAGAAGGCTCGTCAGGCAGAGGAGAACCGCCGTATCGCTGCCGAAAAGAACGAGGAGGCTCGCAAGGCTGCCGAGGAAAAGGCAAAGGCCGACCGTGCCGAGCGTGCTGCAAGAGCTGAGCGTGCTGCCAAGGAACGCGAGGAGAGAATAAATCGCGAGGCTGCTGCAAAGGCTGAGGCTGCCAAGAAAGCTGAGGCAGACCGTATAGCTATGGAGCGCAAGGCTGAGGTTGAGAAGCGCCGTTCAGAGACGGAAGTGGCTGAGGCTAAGAAGTCTGCTTCTGAGGAATCTGGCTTCATCATCAGTGCCGACGACCGTAAGCTTTCATCTTCTTTCGCAAGCAACCGTGGACGATTGCCAATGCCTATCACCGGTAGCTATAAGATCGTGAGTCATTTCGGAACGAACACCGTTGAAGGACTCCATAATGTCCAGCTCGACAACAAGGGTATCAACATCCAGGGTCAGCCAGGTTGCCAGGCGCGTTCTATCTATAACGGCGAGGTAAGTGCTGTGTTCGGCTATGGCGGCAAGATGGCTGTTATGGTACGCCACGGCGAGTATATCTCAGTTTACTTCAACCTCTCGTCAGTAAGCGTGAGCAAGGGACAGCAGGTTACTGCAAAGCAAACACTCGGAACAGTAGGTTCTAACAACATCCTCCAGTTCCAACTTCGTAAACAAACAGGTAAACTTAACCCAGAACAGTGGCTAGGCCGCTAAATTATTATGCAAGAAACAAGACAAAATAGAATAGCACGACTCCTCCAGAAGGAGCTTTCTGTAATTTTCCAACAGCAGACACGCGCAATGCGCGGCGTTATGGTAAGCGTTACTCATGCCAAGGTCAGTCCAGACCTTAGCATCTGTACAGCGCATCTCTCGGTATTCCCTTCAGAGCGTGGTCAGGAAATCCTCGACAACATCAACGCACAGAAGAGCCAGATTCGCTTTGAACTGGGCAATAGGATAAAGAGTCAGGTGCGCATCATCCCTGATCTCCGCTTCTTCATCGACGACTCGCTCGATTATCTTGAGAAAATAGATGAACTTTTGAAGAAATGAGAAACTACATCTTTACCATACTTACCTGCATCGTGATTGCCGTGTTGAGCCTTTTCCCTGTGAAGGAACTTCATTTGGAAAACATGTCGCTATCCGACAAGACGGCACATTTCATCATGTATGGCGGTCTGACAGCTGTTGTTCTTTTCGACAAAAACTTCCAGAACCTGAAGAAAGGCATGGTTTCATTGCCACTTTGGACTGTAGTTTTCCCTATTCTCTACGGCGGTCTCATGGAACTCCTTCAGGCTTATTGCACCAACGGCAACCGCTCTGGCGACTGGCTCGACTTCATTGCCAACAGTCTCGGAGCACTCATCGTCTATGCCTTGGCATGGCTGGCGGTTTTGCTTATTGTAAATCACAACAAAAAACAATAATAATCACAATTAAACATCAACACGCTTATGAAAAAGAATCTTGTAAAAGTTGCTTTGGCACTCGTTCTCGTTGCCTCAGCAAGCAGTTGCAGTACGGAATATCGTACGCTCTCCCGCATGGAGAAGCTCACAAACAGGGTAGAAACCCAGGGTTATCGCTACACTCCTGCCGACTGGCACAAGGTGCTTGAAGACTATAAGGAGATAGAGCGCGACGCTAAGAAGTGCAGCTTCACTTCTGCCGAACGCGAGAAGATGGGCGAGATGGAAGGTCGCGCAATGGCAAGTTTCGCCAAGTGGACAGCCGACAAGGCTACAGGAATATACAAGCAAGGCAAGGGAATCCTCAATGGAATCCTCAACGGCCTCGGCTTGGGTACTGAATAAGTTTGTTCGCAGTCGTATAAGTCTGCGAGGCTAAAGGCTAAAAACTAAAGGCTAAAAGCAACCATCCGGATGATTGCTTTTAGCCTTTCTTATTTTTGTTTCTACAGTTTCGGAGCCCTATCTCATACCTGGCATCTTGCCCATCATGCCTGCCATTTTTGCCATGTTAGGACCTGTCATCATCTTCATCATCTTGCGAGTCTGGTCGAATTGCTTGATGAGTCGGTTAACTTCCTGAATGTCAGTGCCCGAACCCTTTGCGATACGGCGGCGGCGTGATGTGTTGAGGAGTTCTGGGTTTGTGCGCTCCTTTGGAGTCATTGAGAGGATAATAGCCTCAACGCTCTTGAATGCGCTATTGTCGATGTCAACATCCTTGATGGCCTTGCCTACACCAGGAATCATCGAAGCGAGGTCCTTGATGTTACCCATCTTCTTGATCTGCTGGATCTGGTTGTAGAAGTCGTTGAAATCGAACTTGTTCTTCTGGATCTTCTTTGCGAGTTTCTTTGCCTCTTCCTCGTCGAACTGCTCCTGGGCACGCTCTACGAGAGAAACGATGTCACCCATACCGAGGATACGGTCTGCCATACGCTCTGGGTGGAACACGTCGATAGCCTCCATCTTCTCGCCTGTACCGACGAACTTGATAGGCTTGTTGACTACAGAACGTACTGAAAGGGCGGCACCACCGCGAGTGTCACCGTCAAGCTTTGTGAGAATAACACCATCTATTTCAAGACGCTCGTTGAAAGTCTTTGCAGTAGCTACTGCTTCCTGACCAATCATTGCGTCTATTACGAGGAGTGTTTCTGTAGGATTGATAGCATCCTTGATGTTACGAATCTGAACCATCAGTTCCTCATCAATGGACTGGCGACCAGCTGTATCGACGATGACGATGTCGTTACCCTTGGTTTTAGCCTGCTGGATAGCATTGAGGGCAACCTTTACAGGATCTGTTGCACCTTCTTCTATGTAGCAAGGCACACCCACCTGATCGGCAAGCACGCGGAGCTGTTCCATGGCTGCTGGACGGAATGTATCGCAGGCAGCAAGGAGAGGATTCTTGCCTTGCTTGTTCTTAAGAAGGAGAGCGAGCTTGCCCGACATTGTGGTCTTACCAGCACCGTTGAGACCTGCCATGAGGATGATTGCTGGACGACCGTCGAGGTTAAGCTTTGCTGCCTCGCCACCCATGAGCTGTGCGAGTTCGTCGTGTACGATCTTTACCATCAACTGGCTTGGCTTAACGGCTGTAAGCACGTTCATACCGAGCGCCTTCTTCTTCACTGTGTCGGTGAAGCTCTTTGCTACCTTGTAGTTAACATCGGCGTCAAGGAGTGCACGGCGCACATCCTTAAGGGTTTCTGCTACATTGATTTCGGTGATTTTACCTTCACCTTTGAGTATCTTGAATGATCTTTCAAGTCTGTCGCTAAGATTTTCAAACATAAAAGCCCCACCCCCAACCCCTCCCCCTGATGGGAGGGGAGTGATATGCATTTGAGCGGGATGGTTATATCACAATTGAATAATATTAATATTGATTAGCCTGTGTCCCCATAATTTCATTCTGATAATGAAATGCGTGAGAGCTACTGAAGTTCTTTTATGGAGGCTGTTCTCCCCCCTGTGGGGGAGTTAGAGGGGGTCCGTCCTGAATGGGAACAATGGCAGTCCGGCTGCGTTCTTCACATTGCCAAGTTGGAAGTTCTTGAAGCAGTAGCGCACATACTTTGGTTCCTTTACTTCTGGACAAGTGATGATGATGCCCTTTGTCCAATAGTGGTAAGCATCTGCCTTGTGGAACACCTTGTCGGCACCGGCGAGTTCAAAGCCCTGAATGTCTTCGAAGCGTGATATTGCGCCGTAGTCGTTCTTGATGTTCACGAAGCAAGAGTCGCCGCTGAATTCCACTGTGCTGACCTCAGGACTTTCGCACATGAAACCTTCCTGACCGTAGTTCTTCACGAGAGCGTGGTAAGCAAGACGCTCGCCCACCTGACGCTTCTGTGTAGGGTGAATCTGCTTTGTCTCCCAAGGATATACGAGGTCGTTTGTGCCTACGAGTGCAGAGTTAGGAATGATGCTCTGTGCACGCTTCTGCTGTTCGCGAAGAAGGGCACCAGCAATGCCCTGCATATCGTCGTACCAGTAAGGGGCAATCTCTACGAAATAGAATGGGATGTCGCCCTGGCCGAACTGCTCGCGCCACTGCTTGACGAGGAGAGCGAGGTTATCGGAATACTTGTTGCCCTGGTCGCCGACATTAGAGCAGCCCTGATAGAAGAGAATACCCTTCACAGTATAGTTGAGGATAGGGTTGAAAGTGCCGTTGCCCCAAAGGAGTGGATAGTGGTAGTCCCACTCGAATTTCTTTGTAACAGCTACCGAGTCGAGTTCCTCGTCTGGACAATACTTCTGGAGATTTTCCTTTGTGAGCCAACTTTCCACGCGAGTACCACCCTTGTTTGCCATGACCAGGCCGATAGGTATGTCAAGCGCGTTGTTGAGCATACGGGCGAAGAAGTAACCGGTAGCACTGGCGCGGCGTACGCTTTCCATTGTTGTCACTTCCCATTTGCAGTCGGCATCGTTGAGAGGTTGCTGACTCATGACGCTTGGAATCTTGCAGAAGCGGATGCCTGGATGGTTCTTTGCATCGAGCACAACATCCTGATAATCCTCTACAGGACAGTTGCCGAAGCCCTGGACAGGCATTTCCATATTGCTTTGGCCTGCACATACCCACACCTCACCGGCGAGGATGTTGTTGAGAGTGATTCTTGTGCCAGTGTCATAGATGGTGATGGAGAGTGGAGTGTAGCTGGCTTCCGGCATCCTTACCTTAGCTTGCCATTTTCCGTCCTTGTCAGCATGTGCTACAGTGACCTTCTTTCCCGTCCATGAGGTTGTAATGTTGACAGCCTTGTTAGGGTCATCCCATCCCCAAAGAGTAACATCGGTGTTCTGCTGAAGCACCATGTTGTCAGACAGCATGTGTGGCAGCCGCAATCCCTTCGCATTGATTGACATGCAAGCCATCAATGCAAACATTAAGAGAAAAAACTTTTTCATTTGTCGTTTTGGGGGAGTTCCGAATGGTCCTAAACGACCAAACGACTAATTCCCCTGTTTCCCAATTTATAATTTCGGGCGCAAAAGTACTAAAAATTAATGAATTGGACAAAGAAAAAGTGTTGAAAATAAAAAACCTCCCGCATTTCAATGATGCGAGAGGCGTTTTGATGAATCTAAAAAATAGTCGTTGTTGTTAAAATTATGTTGCCGTTACCACAATTTTAGTATTAAAAGTCACGCTTAGTTTCGTAAATTGTTTCAAACGAAATGCTGAGTGGCTTAGGGTTATAACATAATTTTAAGGTTACTTTTTGCACTGCAAAGTTACAACTATTTCTTTTACTTACAAAATTTATGTCAAGAAAACAGCGATAATACTTGATTTTTGCTTACATTTTCAAGATCTTTTTGCCGTTGATGATTATGATGCCCTTTGCAGCCTTGTCAATCTTTTGTCCGTAGATGTTGTAGATGGCATCACTTGACTTGTCTGCATTGACATTGCTGATGGCATCAGTAGCAGCAGGTGCGGCGCACTTCTGTGCATTGATAACCTCGCCTGTTTTCGTGTCGATGATTATGGCAACAACATGGAGCTTGTCCTTGTTCTGGACGATAGGCTGACCAGCAGTGTTGACGAGTGCATCAACATCGAAAGTGAACGAATGAACATAGTCGGTGCCTTCGCTGATTTCCGTTGGCAGAGAACCTTCAATGCCCTTGCCTTCCTTTGCAGATACGCCTACTACAACATCGTTGAAGTGGAAGTTAGGGAGGATCTGCATCTCCTGTACGTATGGCGCTTGGTTAGGGTCGGCTGCATATTCCTCGAGGGAAGAGAGAGCATTGCCTTGTGCCCAACGGCTGCCTGTGCCAAACATGTCGTCTTCTACGAGCATGTAAGCCAACTGGAACCCTGCATTGTGAACATTGCGGATGAAGCGCGAAGTGGCAGTGGCTGTGAGCGAAGTGCGTTCGCTGTCCCATTCTGCGCTAAGTTTGATCTCTGCAAGAGCGAGCTTGTTGCATTGCTCTGTCCAGTCCTTCTCGATGCCGAAGAGGCTCTTGTTCACCGTTCCGTAATAAGGGTGAAGGGCTATCTGGCGATCCATGTAAGCAGAAGGATAGTTGAACGGTTTGCTTGGGAAGCAGTGCTCCATCATTATCTCCATCGGGTCGCCGTTGTGATAAGCCAAACCGATGAAGTCTTCTGGATGGCGTTCGCCCATCATGTTCATGCCAATGACACCCTGGATGCACCATACACACCATGAGCCAGTGTATTCCTCGAGCAAAGGCTTGCGCTGAGGAGCAGAGCTGATGGCATAGATTGCACCTGACGACAATAACTTCTCATAGGCATCATCGTTCACTTTGACGAGGCTTATTTCCACTGGATACTCGCCTACATCCTGAATTTCCGGCATATCCAGACGGACTGTAGTGCTGTTGCCGTAATTACCTCCTTTGAGTGGAGTGTCAAGAAGAGCGAAGTCCGTGTATTTTATGCTGCCCAGGACATAGCTGAATCGGATGACGTTAATGTCCTTCCAACCGTGGTTTTCCAGAGTGAAAGATACTTTAGGAGCAGTACCAACCTTGCAATATACATCGCCAAAGTTGCTTCCTGATACGGAAAGTTCCGCTATATCGCCACCGGTGAGGATAAGTTGCAAAGGCATAACAAGACCCTCCTCATGACCTTTGTTTGTTACGGCGCGATTTGATTTTGATGCGTGGTACCAAAGGTTTCCGCAACCGCCGATGTTGGCAAACATCATAGGCTTTGCGTCGGCATCGCTTGCAATCTCACTAATGTTGAACGATACGCCCGCATAGAGTTCTCCTTCGCCTGTTACGCGGAAAGGCTCAGCTAGGGTAGCTGTGAGCAAGTCGTAAGGCGTAGAGTCATCTGTACGAGTGATGGTAGCCTCTGCAGAAACGAGGTCTGGCGCAGCCTTTCCACTCTTGATGAACACGTCAGTGGCAAGCCAAAGCGAGCAACTATTCAAGCTTTTTGTGCCTTTGTTTATTGGTACTTGCAACTTCACTATGTCAGTGCCTTTGAGCGATTGTGCAGGAACCTCGATAGCGCAGTTGTAATTCTCTGCTTGCTCGCCGCCGTATGCTTCAAGGTTTTCCATATCGCATGGAGAATAAGGCAGCTGCGTCTGGGCAGAGACCGTCAGAGTAAGGAAGAGAAGTATGAAAGGAAAAAAATGTTTTTTCATAATTTCATTTAGTCAGTAGGGCGAAGATCCTTGTAAATCTTCGCCCTACATTATTTAGGTTTCATAAGTTCCAGAGGTTTCAGAGATTTCAAAGGTCAAGTGAAACAATTGAAACTTCTGAAACAATTGAAACTTTATGCTATTACTTCTTAATAACCTTCACGCCATTCTTGATCATGATGCCGCGGAATGTGCTTCCGTCAACCTTCTGACCACGAACGTTGTAAACATTACCGTTAGCCTTGTTTGCAGCAGCACCCTTGATGCCAGTAGCCTCTGTAAACTCAGCCTTGATAACCTCGCCGTCATTACCCTTTGTGAGTTCGAAGATAGTGATGCAGTAAGTTACACCTTCCTCAACAGCGAATGTGTGATCGGCAGTGTAAGCTGTCCAGTCAGTTACCTTCTTGATCTCACCTGTATAAGCAGGACCGCCAGTGTTTACGAATGGGTCGTACCAACCGCCTTCACCAACATAGATGTCTTCATTGCTGTTAGAGATAGTGAGCTCACCATCCTTCTCTGCAGTGTAAGTGTAGTATGTTGCAGAACCAGGAACCTTTCCATCAACACCCCAAGTCCATGTTGGAGTCTCGTTGAGGTTGATAGGGTTAGTCATAGTACCAACCTTCTCAGTTGTGTCAGCCTCAGAGAGGGCAACAGTGAATGTACCTACGCCCTGGCACATGATGTAATACTTCACGCCAGCCTTAGCGTTCCAGTAAGAAGAGATGATGAAATTACCGAAGCCTACGCCGAAGTCGTCTTCGCCACCTTCGTTGCCGATGCCATCGCCTACAGGGAGCATTTCTGTAGTAAGGTCGTCCTCACCGAGAATTACTGCGTCTGCAAAATCGTTGCCCTGATCGTCGAACATGAAGTTGCCAGTAGAAACACCGAAGCCACCGCCAGGGTTAGTGCCAGGAGTTGTAGTGAGAGTGATCTTCACGTCTTCAGCAGACTCGAATGTGTAGTAGTTGAACTGACCGCCAGTAACGTCAGCGTTCATACCATAAGTCTTGCCGTCCTCAAGAGCGATAGGCTCTGCGTATGTACCGCAAGGAATCTCCTCTTCGTAAGTGAATGTGTAAGTTGTGATTTCGCCATCACGAACCAATTCGTCATCACCTTCCTTAACCTCTGCAACCAATACTTCAATTTCAGTACCTGGCTCAAGTTCCTCAAGACCGATGTACTCGAGGTAGTCCTCCATTACATTGAAAGTAGTAGCACCTGAAACAGTGATGTTCATGCCACTTGCTAGGAGATCGAAGAGGGTCTCAGAATCAGTGATGCCCATTTCCTGTGCGTAAAGTTCCTTTACTTCAGGAATAAGAATAGCGTAGCTATATACATTGTCGTTAGAAGGAGTGATTGTTACATCAAGACCTTCGTTAGAAATCTCGAATGTAGTAGGCTCCTTAACTGGCTCTGGAGTAGGAACGTAGATGTAAACGAATGCCTGCTTCTCGCCGTCTTCAGTTGTAACAACAACGGCAGCCTTGCCCTCACCAACAGCAGTTACGAGACCTTCTTCGAATGTGATGACCTCAGTATCCTGCATTACTTCCCAAGAAACGTTCTGGTTTGTAGCGTTCTCTGGGTTGATTACAGCTGTAAGCTGGAGAGTCTCACCCTGCTTGAGAGTGTAAGTAGCGTTGTCAAGTACAGTGTTGTCTGGATCAACGATAGAAACGCTTTCTACTGGAACAACCTCGTCAATGCTCTCAGAAGTGATGATGAGAGAAGTGATGAAGAGGTTTGTAGAAACATCCTGGCGAGTCAAGTTGATAGACTTAGCGCCAGCCATTTCCTCAGTTACTACGAGTTCGATAGTTTCAGGAGCACCTGTTGGGTTCTCACCAGCTGCGTTGAGGTTAGGGAATTCAGGATCTGCACCGATAACAGCAGAAGCGCCATTGCTGAATACGAGAGCAGCAGAAGCCTTCTTGCCCATAGCGTCCTTGTTGCGGTAAGCTGTCATTGCGATAACGTCGCCAGCCTTGAGAGCCTGAGTTGGAGTAACCTTCATGTAAGTACCGTTAGTAGTACCGTCACCGAGGTTGCCCTTCTTACCGTTAAGACAGATAGTCTTGTAATTTACACCGAGTGCTGCATTTGCGTAGTTGAGGCGATCGTTCTTGTCACCACCGAGACACTCGATAGTACCAGCCTCTGCAACATAGTCGTCAGCACCAGTTACATTAGCCCACTTGAAGATAGCTGTTCCTTCTTCCTCAGGAGTAGTTTCCTCCAATGAAGCGAGAGCAGCATTAACTACAATCTTCTTGTCGTTGTTGAGAAGAAGTGCTACAACGCGGAAGTTCTGTGGGTTCTGACCCTCGAACTGGTTGATAGGAAGCTCAAGTTCGTAAGTGTAGTCAGTGCCAGCAGCGATAGTAGAAGGGATACTCTTAGAGATACCAGTAACATCTGTAGAAGCAACAACCATGTTGTTTACGGCGATGTCCTTTGAAGAGTAAGGACTTTCGCGCCAGAACGCCATGTCGTCATCTGGATATTGTGTCTTGTAATAAGTGATGTAGTTAGAGAAGTCCTGCTTGATGCTGTCGGCGATTACCATGAAGCCGAAACGATAAGAAGCGTCAGAGAAGTCGCCAGTGAAGTTAGCCTTAGCAGAAATCTTCACTGTAGTCTTAGCATCGTCAGCCCAAGAAGCCTGTGCACTTACAGAACCTTCTGTTACTGCATCGAGAGTTGGCTCTACGAGAGTGTTTGCAGTGAAGTGGTAAGGAGCTGCTGTTGAGTTGCCGAAGTAAGGGTCAGTCTTGAACTCGCGGTTGATTTCAGCTGTAGGGTAGCTTGTGAAACGGAGAGAACCGTCAGCATACTGCTGGTAAGCCTTGTACTCTGGAGTTACGAGTGGGCTGTCGTAAGACTGAACAACAACAGGGATAACCTTGTCGCCCATAGTCTTTGCGAGCTGCTCAGCACCAACGAGACCGCGCGCAGAGTATGGCTTAGAAGGACCAACATAGATTTCAGCAACGGCAGTGCGTGGAGCGCTTTCAGCGAGTACAGTGATGTTTACAGAAGCCTTTGTCTTCTTTACAGAGACGTTCTCGTTAGCTTCGCCGTTAACCTTTGTAATCTGAATTACTGATTCCTGTGTGCCGAGTTGTGTAGGAGCACCGAGTTCAATCTCGAATGTCTTCTGCTCGCCGAACATCTGACCAAATGGAGTTTCGAGGTCAATGTGACCGTCGTGAGAAGATCCGTCAAGAGTGTAAGTATAGTCAAGGCTTGAAATGCCTGCTGTACCCTGGCTTGTAACTGTAGCGTTAACCTTTATAGTAGAGCCCTTGAGAGCAACGATGTCGTCAATGTCGTCAGCGATGCTTGCAACATTTGTCTTGAGGTCGCCGCCGCTGATGAGAATCTGTGAAGTAGAGCAACCTGTAGCTGACTTATCAGAGAATGTTGTCTCGTCTGGCTGCTTGAGGTAGAAGCCTCCGGCAACAACCTTGCTACCGCGAACGATTGGAGTATAGTCGTAGTCAGAGTACCAAGAAGCGAGTGTGAAGCTGTAACCAACGTATGCGCCTTCCTCAGGAAGTGCCACTGGTGCGTCGAACATAGCCTCAGACCAACCTGAGCTTGCAGGGTTCTCAACTACCTTCTCTGCGATGTTCTCGCCGTCAAGAGTCTTGCGCACCCAAATCTTTACGTCCTTAGCGTTAGAATAGAGACGAGTCTGCATTCTCTCGCCTGCGATGTTCACGCCCTTGAGGTCGCCATCGCCAGCAACGAACATTGCTACCTCGTAAGTACCGAGTTTGTAGTTACCTGTGAGCGATGTCTGCTGGTTTGAATAGTTACCCCACCACATTGATGGAGCAGGAGCAACATATTCAGTGATAGATGTTGGATAGAACTGAGGGTCGTAGCTGATAGAAACGAAACCTTCAACATCGTAAGTCTTCTCTGGATCGAGAGAAGCCATGTCAACAGTGAACTGGTTGTAGCAAGAAACTGTACCAGTTTCGTCTGTCATTTCGAATGTCTTGGCAACAGGTGCTGTGAGCTTAACATTTGAGAGCTTCACATACTTGTTTACATTGGCAGCTGTGATGTCTGCTACAGTAGCCTCAACAGGCTCGACTGCAGTGCCAGCCTTGAGTTCGCCTACGCCATCGAGGTAAGCCATCTCTGGGAGCATGTTGAATTCAGCATACTTACCGAAGAAGCCACCAGGGATAACATCACCGTTATTGATGGTTGTTTCTGTGTATTTGTTGTTAGTATCAAAGAGGAGAGCATAGCCGCTATTGTCCTTTACATAGAGGTACTTGCGGTTATGGTAGATAGCAGTAACATCGTTTGCAACGCTAACGAGAGTATTCTTGTCGAAGCCTTCCTTGCTGCCGAGAGCATTGAACTCTGCGAGGTTAGCAAGGCCAAGACCGAATGTAAGAGTAGCTGCGTCAGAAACTTCGCTGCTTTCGCCGCCCTTGAATGCGATAGCCTTGACTGTAGCGTTCTCGCTTACAGTGAATGGCTCTGCATAGAGTGTTGATGCGTCTGTAGGAGTAGTGCCGTCGAGAGTATAATGGATGTCAGCGCCTTCTGTTTCGCAGTTGATAGTAACTGTAACAGGAGCGAAATGAGTAGTAGCATCGCTGCTGAGAGTGATAACTGGCTTTGCTACGCTAGCAGCAGCCTTCTCGTAAGTCACCTTGATAGACTTTACATAGAGAGCCTTTGCATTTTCTGGAGTCTGAGTCCATGTGAGAACAACATTGCCGCCAGCAGCATCGCCCTCAAATACATAGTCTGCAGCAGAAGTAGTAAGAGTCTGTGTGCCGAAAGACTTGTCGCCTACAGCAACGCTGAGCACAGCATCGCTACCAGTAGCTGTTGAAGAGTTTACTTCAACCTTTGTAATCTTTACTGCTTTTGCGAAAGCATCTGTAGAGATGTTGACGGTAGTGTAAGGGTTGTTTGCAGAACCAAACTGCTGTCCCTTGGAAGAATTGCGTGCGAAGTACTGTTGAGTAGCACCTTCCTTAAGCTCAGCAGAAAGAGTCCAATCTACACCATTGATAGCTTTAGTACCCTGAACATTCCATACAGCCTCAACTGTACCGAATGCGCCTGAGTCATAAACGGTAGTCTCTGACTGCTGTTCGCCACCGTTAGCAGCGTCCTCGTACTCTACTGTGATAGTCTTCACATAGAGAGCACGCTCAGTAGTCTGAGCCCAAGAAACCACAACATCGCCGCTTGCAGAACCTGTGAACTCATAGTCTGTAGGATCTGTTGTGAGAGTCTTTGTGCCAAAGCTCTTACCGCCTACGCTTACAGTACAAGTAGCCTCAGCAGAATTGCCGGTAGAACTGTTTACTGTAACCTTTGTCACGGTCTTTCCGGCGAAGCTGCCAGAGGTAAGTGAGAACTCGGAACATGGATTTGATGTGCTTCCGAACTGTAAAGCCTTAGTTGCACTCCAACCGAAGAATGCACCTAAGGTGTCGAAAGCTTTCCACGTGCCGTTGTTTGTCCACGAAACGTCCCCATCATAGGTGCATGTCTGCCCCTTCTGGGTGAAGTCCGTTCGGGTGAATGTTGTGGTATGGGATGCCGCACCAACAACATTGCAGAAAGCCATTAAGGCTAAAACTGCAGTGAATAGTTTTTTAATCATTGTTAATTATTATTAGAGAAAAATGTTTTTTGCAATTATTACTTATTCAAGTATTTCTTACCATTGACGATAACGATGCCCTTGGCATCAGCGTTCACCCTTTGACCTTGCAAGTTATAAACATTCTGCATTCTGCACTCTGCATTCTGCATTGAAGAAATGCCTGTTGCCTCCTTGCCTGCGAAGAAGAATGAAACATTTGCCACAGCATCCTGGCGAGTAGCAAGCTGAGTGAAGTCGAACTTGCGAGTATCGCTGTACATCAATGTGCGTCCAGGGTGTTCGTTGCGGTCGTAAGTAACGTAGAACATATAGCCTACAGCCTTGCGTCCGAGGTCGCTTGCAATGGTAAGTTCCACATTGCCGCCAGTGTATTCAAGAGGCTTGTCGAAAGCAATCTCTGTCTTGTTAGCAGAAGGAGTGAGCTTCATCTTGCCGTCAAACACGAGTTCGCCCTCATTGCTAAAGAAGTTGTTCATGCCATTGTTGTCAGTATTGCGAGCATAGATGCGAACAGGAACCTCCATGTCAACAGCAGTAGTAAGGGTAGTGTAATAGAATGTCACTGCCGACAACTTGTTGCCGCTATTTGCATTGAGTTCCTTTGCAAGATAGATGGTCTGTGAAGCGCTGAACGGAGTGTAGATGTCAACAGGAAGTTCCGATGTGACATTTGAGCCTGACTTGATGTCAGACCATGCGCCCTGAGGCATTACGTTCACGCTGAACATGTCAGTAGTGTTGTTGCTCTGGTAAGCGTCATCGTCTGTTTCAACCTTGCAGCAGATGTTCATCTTGCCCTCAGCAGAAGGAGTCCACTTGATGGTTACTTCCTCCTTTGCAGCAGGTGCAAGAGTCTTGTTGTACTGTTCTGATGCCAACAGATTGCCTTCCTCATCAACAATGCTTACTGTGTATGACTTGAGTTCCATGCCACCCTTGTTAGTAACCACGGCAGTGTAAGTCTGCTCAGAGTTCTTTACTGGGAGTGATGTTCCCTTAAGGTCAGAGATGGCAGCGTCGATTGGCTGTTCCTCTACGATGCTGATGTTAGTAATCTGTGCAGGAACGCGATTGCGGAGCTGGAAGCCGATACAGTAGTCGCCAGTCTTGTCAACATGAACTGCTACCGAATGATTCTCAAAGACAATCATGTTCTCCTCGCCATCTACGACAGCAAGCTGCTGTGTCTGCGACTCAATAGTGTTTGACTCGCCGAGAGTGATTGTGTAGTTGCAAGGGAAAAGTCCGTTGCTACTCATCAATCGGATGGCATAGCTGAGAGAATAGTACTTGTTGGCATCAAGATGAATAGGAGCGGAGATGAACCAGTCGTTGTTCTTTGCATTAGGACTGAGCATGCTCTGCGACATATACTTCATGAACCAATCGGCAGTTCCTGCGTAGTTGTTCTCGCGATACCAAGTCTCGCCGTCGCCGTCACCGTCAATGATTGTCCAAAGACGGAAATCCTCATCGTCAGAGAAGTTTGATGAATATGGAACCTCAAGTGCAGTACCAGCCACAACGATGTTTGTCTCTGCTACAACGCCTTCGCCCTTCTGACTCTTGGCTGTTATCTGATAGCTGTAGCCCTTTGTTTGGCTGATAGTGTTGTCTGTGAATGATGTAGCTGTAATGTCTGTAGCTACCTTCACTCCGTCTGGTTGACGAACGATGCTATAGGTAAGCTTTGAATCATCAAACCATCCGTTATTCATACCAATGACAGGCTTCTTCCATGTAATCTGCACATCATTGCCGTTGCCAGTCTTCTCTGCCTTTGCACTGACTACAGCACCAGGGAAGTCGATGCCTACATAAGTTGGCACAGACACGGCAGCGCGTCCTTCACCTTGAGCAGACACAGGAACGAGACGATATGTCACTACGCCTTCCTCAACATTATTGTCAAGATATTCGCCTTCAGAACCCGGTTCAAGGTCTGCAAGGGTAGCTATGAGCTTGTCATTACGGTAGATCTGTATGCTGATATTGCCCTTGATAGGAGCATCATCATTGTCAACAGTAGGATTAATCCATGTGAGTGTAGCAGCCTTGATACCCATGGAAGCAGGCGCCACATTGAAGTCTGTTGGCGCTGCTGGCGCTGTAGTGGATGCTGCGTATGGGTCGGCATAGAGACCTATGATTTCTGAATGATTGCCGATGGTTCCCATGCTTTCGTGACCCACATACTCATCAGTGAAATAGAAACGGATGAGTGTAGAAGTGGCATTCTTGTCGAAAGAAGTCCAATACATGTCGCCAGTCTTCTCGTTGAATGTTGCCGACTGCATAGAGAACGGAATGATGCCTGTCTCATCGATGATGTCACCAAGACGACCATTTCGCTTGTTGATGTCCCAGAGATTGCCTTCGCTGTCAATTCCATAGAGGTTGCCATCGTTGGCAGCAGCAATTGTTTGGATACTGATTGTCTTCTGACCGCCTAAGAAGGTAGCCACGCCTGTTTCTGGGTTGATAGCGTAGAGACCAAGTGTGTAGTCGCCTTCAGGAGTGTTTTCAAGCACATCAAGACCCAAAGCATAGAACTGGTCTGTGGTCTTGTCGTAAGTCATATCAGTGAGGATAAGACTTGTAGCCTGGTCTATATACAAATCGTAAGTGGCAATGGTCGATACTTCACCAGTGGCAAGATCGATTGCCTTCATGGCGTCGCAAGTGTATTCCGCAGCGCACATCAAGTACATCTTGCCATTACGGCAAGCAGCAGCGCGAACATTCTCGTCACCAAGATCATATTCCACCTTGACATTACCAGGATTCGCAACATCAAAGGAAACAATCTTGCATTGAGTTCCGCTTTTGTCATCATAAACTCTCACTCCATAAACTCTTGTAGATGCAAAGAGAGAGATGTTGGCAAACATAATGAATGTTACCAACAATGTAAAAAATCTAGTCATTAAATAGTTGTAAATAGTTTGGGAATAATATTCTTTTTAATAGTTTTTGTGCAAAATTTGAATTTAGATTGCAAAGTTACACATTATAATATAAATTAAAGAAAATTGAGTGAAAAACTTCTCAAAATATCCAAATTTGCGAGTATATGAACGATTTTTATGAGTATGTCGAGCGGATTTATTGCTTAACGAGTTCGAAGACGCGTGAGGCGAATTCGTCGTAGTCGTCAAACTTGAGCTCGATACCTGTGTTCATGAGCACGCGGCCAGAGACTGTCTTGCCGTCAAGGTATGAGCGGCGCTTCTCGTCAACGACGTTGATTTCACGAATCTTGTACTGTGCATTCTCGTCGAGACCTGCCATGCGAACGAGAGGGAAACGCTGGATCTTGAAGCTGCGGAGCTTGTAAGCGAAGAACACTGCCTTGTCCTTGTTTTCAGAGACATACATGAGAGAAGCGAGGTCTGGGTTGTCGTATGGTGAAACGAGACGATACTGGTCGCCGAACTGCACTGTCTCGCGAATCTTCTTGTACTCGGCAATAGCCTTCTTCGCAAACTCAAACTCGTCCTTGTTCATTTCCTTTGGCTGCATCTCCATGCCAAGGCGACCGCTTGAAGCTACATCAAAGCGGAACTTGATAGGGATGTTGCGACCTGTGTTATGGTTAGGCGATGTACTGACATGCTGTCCCATAGACATCGCTGGATAGAAGTAGCTTGTACCCCACTGGATGAACACACGCTGGAGAGCGTCGGTGTTGTCCGATACCCAGAATTCATCGAAGTAAGGCATAGAACCGTAGTTTGTGCGACCGCCACCTGAACCGCAAGCCTGGATGACCTTGTCAGGATACTTTGCACGAACGCGCTTGAATACCTTGTCAAGACCGAGAACATAATCTACATAGAGGTTGCTCTGCTTGTCCTTTGGCAGATAAGGCGAACCGTAGTTTGCCATTGGGGTGTTGCAGTCCCACTTTATATAATAGAGGTCTGGGAAGTTACCGAAGAGGTCGTCAACAACCTTGAAGACAAAGTCCTGAACCTTAGGGTTCGTAAGGTCAAGGAGAGCCTGCGTGCCACCACGACCAAGCTGAAGAGGACGAGCACCAGCAGTCAATACCCAGTCTGGGTGCTTCTCGAAAAGTTCCGACTTGGTGTTTGTAAACTCAGGTTCAATCCATATACCGAACTTCACGCCCGACTTCTTAGCCTGATCGAGCAGACCCTCTATGCCGTGAGGAAGCTTCTTCTTGTCAACAACCCAGTCGCCGAGAGTAGAATGGTCGTCGTTACGCTGGTACTTGTCGCCAAACCAACCATCGTCCATAACGAAGAGTTCTCCGCCGAGCGATGCGATGTCGTTCATCATGCCCGCCATGCCTTCCTCGTTGATATTGAAATATACGCCCTCCCAAGAGTTCAAGAGAATGTCGCGCTTCTTGTCGCCATGGGCAATCATACCCTTGCGAGCCCACTTGTGGATATTGCGTGAAACACCACCAAGACCCTTGTCTGAGTAAGTGAAGGCAAGCTTTGGAGTAGTGAAGGTCTTGCCCTTGTCGAGGTGATACTGTGACGCATAGTCGTCAATACCTGCATAGAAGAGGTGGTAGTCCTGGTCGGTAGTCTCAATGCGAAGCTTGTAGTTGCCGTTCCAGCAGAGCACGGCACCGATGCAACGACCGCTGTTTTCCTGTGGCTTTCCGTCAAGCGAGATCATGATCTCTGGGTGAGTAGTGTGGGCATTGCGTGCACCGTCAGTGTTTGCAATGTACATGCCGCCCATGTCAACCTTCTCTGTCGTTACGCGAGTCTCGTCAGCCCATGTGCCGTGAAGGTGGGAAGTCCACACATCACCGCGACGGATAGGCATGAAGCCAGAGTCGTAATGGTTGAGGATGATTTCCTTCTTCTCGTTGTTTGTTATCTCAGTCCATGTTTCGATGATGTCCTGAGCATCGTGAGTTTGGTAGAATACCGTCACGCATACAGGATAGATCTTGTCCTGCATCTCAATGCGATAGAGCTTTCCGTCGGCAGTAGCCTCTTCTGTCATGTTCTTGTATTCAAGAGCAAGCGTTTGGTTGCCGTCAGCATGCTGCAACTGAAGGCACGAAGGATAGCTGTAAGATGTGCCGAACACAGGATAAGCGTCCATCCAAGCCTTTGGAGTTCCGTCGAAATCCTGCATCGAAATCTTGTCGCCATAATAGCGCACCTTGAGAGCATCGCCATCCATTGCGGTGAGCATCAGCGACGAATTGTTTGTTGAAATGATGAAATCCTTAGCCTGCGCAGACAATGTCGCGAGGAAAGCAAGGATAATGTAGGTTAGTTTTTTCATAAGTTATAGTTGTCGTTTATAGATAGTTATGAGGGTGTGTCAGTATTTTGACACACCCTCTTTTTGCGGTTTGCTTATAGCAGCAATTCTTTTACTTTGAGTGAACGACATTGATGAGTCGCTTTGGTACAATGATGACCTTGTTTACGGTCTTGCCTTCGATGTATTTCGCTGTGCGAGGGTCTGCCATAACGGCTGCCTCGATAGCCTTGTTGTCAGCGTCGGCTGGGAACTCGATGTCGAAGCGTGCCTTACCGTTGAACGAAACGCCGAGTTTCATAGTGCTCTCAACGAGGTACTTCTCGTCGTAAGAAGGCCACTGTGCGTCGCAAACGGTCTGCTCGTTGCCGAGAGCATGCCAGAGTTCTTCTGCGATGTGTGGTGCGAAAGGTGCGATACAAATGACGAGACTCTCGAGGAGCTGCTTGTTGCAGCACTTCTGCTGTGAGAGTTCGTTCACGCAAATCATGAAGGCAGAGATGGCTGTGTTGTAAGAGAACGCAGGGATGTCTGCCGAAACCTTCTTGATGAGCTTGTGAACAGACTTGAGGTTGTCGGCTGTCGGCTCACCGTCTGCTGGGAGGAACTGTCCGTCGCGGTTGTAGTAGAGTGCCCAGAACTTCTTGAGGAAGCGGTGGCAGCCGTCGATGCCGTTAGTGTCCCAAGGCTTTGACTGCTCAACAGGACCGAGGAACATTTCGTAGAGACGGAGAGTGTCTGCACCGTACTTCTCTACGATCATGTCAGGGTTAACAACGTTGAACATAGACTTTGACATCTTCTCAATAGCCCATCCGCAGATGTACTTGTCGCCCTCAAGGATGAACTCTGCGTCGTTGTAGTCAGGACGCCAAGCCTTGAATGCCTCGATGTCGAGAATATCGTTGCTGACGATGTTCACGTCAACATGGATTGGAGTAACCTTATAGTCCTTGCGGAGATTGAACGAAACGAACTTGCCCTTCTGGTCGCCTTCCTCTACACGGTAAACGAAGTTTGAGCGTCCCTGGATCATACCCTGGTTGACGAGCTTCTGGAATGGCTCTTCCTTCTTGCTTACGCCGAGGTCGAAGAGGAACTTGTTCCAGAAACGAGAGTATATGAGGTGACCTGTAGCGTGCTCAGAACCACCTACATAGAGGTCAACGTTCTGCCAGTAAGCAGCAGCTTCCTCAGAAAGGAGTGCCTTGTCGTTGTGTGGGTCCATGTAGCGGAGGTAGTAAGCTGATGAACCAGCAAAGCCAGGCATTGTGTAAAGTTCGATTGGGAAGACTGTCTCATTGTCGATCTTTGAGTTCTCAACGATCTTCTCGTTCTTCTCGTCCCAAGCCCAAACAGTAGCGTTGCCGAGTGGTGGCTCGCCAGTCTCTGTAGGAAGGAACTTGTCAACGGCAGGAAGTTCGATTGGGAGGCAGTGCTCAGGAATCATTGTCGGGATGCCGTTCTTGTGATATACTGGGAATGGCTCGCCCCAATAGCGCTGACGAGAGAAGATGGCGTCGCGGAGACGGTAGTTCACTTTCACACGACCGATATTGTGCTTCTTTACGTAAACCTTTGTTGCAGCGATAGCCTCCTTAACAGTAAGACCATTGAGGTTGAGTGCCTCGCCGTCGTATTCTACTGCAGTCTTGCCAGCAGCAGGAGAGTTGCTTACGATACCTTCCTTAGCGTCGTATGACTCCTCGCTGACGTCAGCGCCCTCGATGAGCGGAACGATAGGGAGGTCGAAGTGCTTTGCGAAAGCGTAGTCGCGAGAGTCGTGGGCAGGCACAGCCATGATGGCACCTGTACCATAGCCGGCAAGGACATATTCTGAAATCCAAATAGGATTCTTCTCGCCTGTGAATGGGTTGATGGCATAAGAACCTGAGAAGACGCCAGTCACCTTATGGTCAATCTGACGCTCGCGCTCTGTACGACCGGCAACATACTTCACGTATGCCTCAACCTCAGCCTTCTGCTCTGGAGTGGTGAGCTCCTTCACGAGGTCGCTCTCTGGTGCAAGTACCATGAATGTTACACCGAACATTGTGTCTGCACGGGTTGTGAAGATAGTGAACTGCTTGTCGCTGTCGGCAACCTTGAACTCTACCTCTGTACCTTCAGAACGGCCGATCCAGTTCTTCTGAGTCTCCTTGATGGAGTCGCTCCACTGGATGTCGTTGAGTCCGTCGAGGAGTCGCTGTGAATAAGCCGAAACGCGGAGACACCACTGGCGCATCTTCTTCTGCTCAACAGGGAAACCGCCGCGAACAGAGAGTCCGTCAACAACCTCGTCGTTGGCAAGCACAGTGCCGAGACCTGCACACCAGTTCACCATTGTCTCGCCCATGAAGGCGATGCGGTAGTTCATCAGCGTGTCCGACTTCTGCTTCTCGTCCATAGCCTTCCATTCGTCGGCTGTGAAAGTGAGGTCTTCCGAGCAAGCTACGTTCAAGCCTTCAGTACCCTTCTCCTCGAAGTGCTGGATGAGCTTTTCTATAGGCTGCGCCTTCTGGCATGAGTTGCAGAAGAATGAGTTGAACATCTTCTGGAAAGCCCACTGTGTCCAATGGTAATAGCCAGGAGCACAAGTGCGCACCTCGCGGTCCCAGTCGAAGCAGAAACCAATCTTGTCGAGCTGCTCGCGGTAGCGATCGATGTTCTGGAATGTAGTCTTCTCTGGGTGCTGACCAGTCTGGATGGCATACTGCTCGGCAGGAAGTCCGTAAGCGTCGTAGCCCATTGGGTTGAGAACGTTGAAGCCCTCAAGACGCTTGTGGCGTGCGTAGATGTCGGAAGCGATGTATCCGAGTGGGTGACCAACATGAAGTCCCGCGCCTGATGGGTAAGGGAACATGTTGAGCACGTAGTATTTCTTCTTTGAGCTGTCCTCGCTCACCTTGTAAGTCTGCTGCTCGCGCCAAGCCTTCTGCCAGCGCTGTTCGATTTCTCTAAAATTATATTCCATAGTTGTTTTTTGGTTCGCGACGTTGTCGCGAGGGTAAAGGCTGAAGGGTAAAGGCTAAAGGCAACCATTCGGAAGGCTCCTCATACCTCTAAACTCCGCTCAGAAAGGCCTTTAGCTTTTAGCCTTTAGCCTCGCAGCTAGCTGCGAATAATTGATTTTTCCAATTCTTGAAAGGGTTTACAAGCAGGTTGGAGTTGTAGAAGCGCATGTCGCCAGTCACTTCCCAAACCACGAAGTCAGGTTTTGTGTATGGTTCGTCGGCAGCGCCGAGTTCCACTTCTGCCATTACCAGTCCGTCGTTATCGCCATGAAACTCATCGACCTCGAAAGTGTGCTTGCCGTCTGGCGATGCCACGAGATAGCGGGTCTTATCGACAACACCGCCTTCGCATAGTTTCATCAGGTCGTTTGCCTCCTCAAGGGTTATCTCCTTCTCGAACTCATAGCGTCCGATGCCATCGGCAGAAGGTCCCTTTATTGTGAGAAATCCCTGATTATCGCGTATGCGCACGCGAACAGTTTTGCCAGAAGTCCTTGCGATGTACCCCTGGCAAATACGATACGACTTATGCGCAAGCTTCTTGTATGTCTCACCAGTGGTGTCAACAAGAAACTTGCGTTCTATTTCTGTTCCTGTCATTATTATTATGTTAAGTAATAAGTAGTAAGTAATAGGTAATGAGTATGATTACCTTTTGTGGCTGAAATTGCAAGGCGAAATCGTAATATGGAACATTCCGCGCTAAAAGCAAATCATACTTATTACTTATAACTTATTACTTGTTACTTATGGTTTTATCCGAGTGTAGCAAAATAGCCCATGAGGCCTATCATAAGCACTGCAAGCGTGATGGCGATCCAGCGGATAACGCTCTTGCCCTGTTCTTCCATCTTCTTTTCCTGCTTAGCCTTGTAAGCTTCTCTTTTGCTGTTATTCTTTATTTTCTTACTCATGATATGTTGTTATTATAGATTGTTTTTGTAATTTTCGTGCTGCAAAAGTACTAATATTTTGCAATAGTGCAAAGTGTTTCCCCGCTTTTTTCAGTTTTATGGGCAGAATTTATGCCATATAGTCATTACTCATAGTGCTTGTGCCGCTAGAATCCTACGGTAAGCTTCAAACCTCCGCGCAGTTTGTCGGCACTGTTGTTGCTCCACATCTTGCTGTTGAAGTTTCTTAGTCCGAGGCTTTCAAGATTGTTGAATTCTGGTTTGAGATTATAGAGTACATACACTTCAAACTCTGCATATTTGCCGGAGAATCCTACGCTGAGTCGTGGCGAGAGTTTGCTGTCTGTGTTAAGGAAATCCTCTATAGGATACTTCACCTTGTCAACCTTAGCCTTCATTATTGGCGTGTTGTATTCTGCACCGATTCCGATGAATGTGGCACTTTCGTATTTACGCTTCACATTGAGACGAAGCACAATAGGGATGCTCAGCTTCTGGGTTATGAGATACTCCGGTGTGTTCTTGTCGAAGCCCCATGGGTTGTCCCAGCTTGTTATGGAGTTATACTTAGCTCCGACCATAAGGTTCACGAAACTTATATGCCAACCGAAGCGCATGTCTGCCTCTCCATATACTACAGCGCTGTATGATCCGAAGTCCATACCACCGCCAAACTGCATGTGGAAGAAACTGCCGCTATTGTTCTTGAATGCCTGCCACTTCTGTTCGCGCTCGTTCTTCTTCGCAACCTTTCCGACCTGCCTTTCTGCTTCCGGCAGTATCTGTTGCTTGAGAGCGTCCGACATGGGAAGCTCGCGCAGTCTTTGGAAATCGTCTATGCTGCCAGTACTCTTAGCCTTGGCAAAAGCCATTTGGGCGCGTCTGTCGGCTATTTCAGCGAAATAAGGCGAGCCAGAGTTTTCCTTCAGGAATGTCTCGTAGTCTTCATCGCTTATTCTTCCGCTCTTCTCCTTTTCCGCAATCTTCTTGTAGTTGCATTCGTTGATGAATTCCGTAGGTCGTGATGAGCCAGGATTGATGTCGTCAAGCATTCTGGCGTATGCTATGCACTCGTCGTATTGGTTGGTGTTGAACGCATTCTCCATGCTGTATGTGAGATGCTTCACGCTGTCTGCATAAGCTTCGTCAGCCTTGTTCATGATTACTTTCCGCAGGTTGTCGTTCAGCATGTCGTCGTCGAGCAGCTGTCGCAGTTTTGCGTAGTCGTTAACAGGGATGATGTATAGCGTGGTATATTGCCTTTCACACTCAGCCTTCACTTGCTCGTTGGCAACAGGATTGCGCAGCAAGTTCAGCAGATTGTCCATCGTCTTGTTGCCGTCAGACTGCAATTTCTGCATTGCCATGTAGTTCCATTGCGTTGTGGCACGATGCTTATATTCTTCATTGCCAATGCTTTGCGCATATTGTGCGTATGCTTCCATGCTGCCATCCTTTACAGCTTCATCCCATTTCTGACGCTCAACATAGTTCTTTGGATAGGTGATGGTCTGCGTCTGGTAGTATGCTTCTTCCTTGACAACCAGTCCGTTTACCTCGTCATCGTTTGTGGTCTTTACCTTGCGGTAAGTCCAGTTGCCAATCTCGTCGTAGTGGTAGTCGTAGAATTCGTATATCACACCGCCGGAATCATAGTCGTCGCCAAAGTTGATATGCATGGATTGCATCTGTCCGTGCTTATTGTATTCGAACTTCGCGGTAAGGTTAACCCCGTCTTGTCCCAGCGAAATGCTGCTTATCATGTCGTTCTTGTCAAGATCGCCAATGAATTTGCCCTTGCGCTTTATTCCTGGAATGTTGAAGTTTCCAGAGATGCTGTTGGCGTGCTTGCTGATGTTGATGAACTGTATTTCCATCAGTTTGAACGACTTAAGCATTCCTTTCTCCTCCTTGAACGACAACTGTGCCAGATCTTCTGTCACTTCGTCGGTTCCGTAGAACTTCACCTCGTGAGCCAAGATTTCACCTTTAAGACCAAGCATTTCCTTGGTCTGGGCCTTACAGCCTATGCAAACGGCGAGCAGTATGAATGATAGCGTGATGATTCTTCTCATATAACGGTTCAGCAATAAGTTAGCACAAAAAGTACCCTTTGTTCCAAAAACTCATGCACTTTTTGGAATTATCTCTATGAGTTTTGAAATTATCTCACGAGGAAAAATAATTATCTCACGAGGAAAAATAATTATCTCTATGAGTTTTGGAATTATCTCCGTGAGTTTTTCCTCAGAAAATGCATTTTTTGGAGCGTTTCTGACGGTTATTAATTATCGCCCTCGAGATAATCCTCTATGCTTCTAATGAGTTTCTTTCCATTAATGAGGAAATCACAAACGAACCAGCTGTTCTTTTCCTTGTTGTACTCGATGATAGGATACACCTTTGTATCTTCATGGCCATTATTGAAAACAACCTCAAGGGTTGCAGTTTCGCCAGTGAATTCCACATTGTTTACTTCCTTGAGTTTGAAGCCGGTATCATCTTGCGAGTTGGTCCAAATGTCAAAGTCAAAGAAGAGATCCTCCTCCTCAATCTGCTTGTCGTTAGCTTCTATGATTTTCTCCTGAAGTTTATCTGACATATACTGGCCCATGTATGGCATGCAGAAAATGGTGATTTCCGCGTCGTCAAGCTTCTGCTCGTCCTCTTCAGTAGGGTTGAGGTAAGTCTTGTAAACAGTCTCAATGAAGGCCTTTGCACCTTCTTTTGTCTGGTTTGTCGCATCACCGTCAGTGGCATCGCCTGCACTTTCTGCATTTTCCACGATGGCAGCAGAGTCTGTTTCTGCGGAATTTGTACTGTTATCCACCTTGTTGCCACAAGATGCGATAAGGAAAAGGGAGATGATTGGAATAAAGATCTTTTTCATTGCGTTTTAAGTTTTATGGTTTAGCTTCTTGAAAGTGAGCTAAATGCGATGCAAATTTAATCAAGTTGGGCAATAAAGGCAAGAAAAACTATCAAATTAGCACAAAAATGCGCAATTAATTAATCATTTAACGCAAAAGGGTGCTTGTTTTCCTATAAAAAAAGTATCTTTGCACAAAAATAAAACCTTATTAATTTATGAAGAAAACAGTGATTCTATGCGTTATGCTCGTTATGGCAATAATGGCAAACGCACAAACCAAGTCTTTGAAGCAGTCAGGCATATCTGCTGAAGATATGCTACCTGAGGGTTGGAATCTTCTTGCACATGCCGAGAATGACATAAACCATGATTACATCCCGGACCTCGTTCTCATAGCATTGCCTGACAATCCCGAGAATATCCAAACGCGAGAAGACGGCTATAAGATCAACAAGAACGAACCTATCGTAGCCGTTTATTTTGGAAGTGGCGGTGTCTATCATCTGCAGAATGCTGCCATTTACATAATAGAAGCAGCTGATGAATTCAGTTTTCTGGACCAAGTGACAGCCTCTATCTCTGCCAAGGGAGTTGTGACCATCGGTTACAAGATGTTCTTTTCAGCAGGCACTTGGGAGGCTCCTTCCCACAAATTCGTATATCGCTATCAGAATGACGAACTCTACCTGATAGGTTACGACTGCATGACTATGAATAGGGCTACACTCAACGAGGAGATAAAAAGCTACAACTTCCTGACACACAAGAAGCAGACAAGCGTCATAAAGAATGGAGTCAAGGTGGGAAAGGACAAATGGGAGAACATTGCAAAGAAACCTCTTATGGAATTTGGTCCAAACCCTCTTGATTATATCTACGAATAAAGTGCAGAATACATAATAATCAGCATCATGAAAAGAGCATTATTCACCCTTGCAGTTTTATGCATGGCTATTGTTGCGCTTGCGGCTCCAAAGCGGATCATAGTAAACACTCCTGAGGAGTTTATCAATGCTTTGGGTTCAAACCGGGAAATCGTGATTGGCCATGAGAAGGGCTTCCTCCTTACACCGACTATTGAGGCCATGATAGAGTCTGAACAGCTGAAACTGTTCGATCGCTCTTCGCATGCCAAGCAGGACGGTGTTATGTACGAGATGGAAACAGACGGCCCTCAGCTTATTATCTCAGGCTTGAAGAACCTTTCCATCCGCACAAACTATGATGAGCGACTTTCGCTGGAAGTTACTCCGCGTTATGCAAATGTGCTCACTTTCATAGGTTGCGAGAACATCAAGCTTACGAACCTTCAACTCGGTCATACGGAAGAAGGCTATTGCACTAATGGTGTCCTTGGTTTTGACAATTGCCGCAACATCACAATCGATAATTGCGGACTTTTCGGCTGTGGCACGGAAGGTGTGGAACTTCGTCATAGTGAGAACTTTACAATGACAGGCTCAGAGATTTTCCATTGTTCTTACCATATCATGCACATCTGGGACAGCAAGAATGTCAAGTTCCTCAATTGCGCATTCTACAACAACAAGGAATACGAGCAGGTGTCTGTCGATCTATCCAGCGAAGATGTGCTCTTCGACCATTGTGTGTTCACGAAAAATATCGGTACTCTCTTCAACATAGGCAATACGGATGAGGTGAAGATTCGCAGATGCATTATTCAGCATGATGATAGAACAGGCAATGGCTTCAAATGTTACGAAGATTGTATATTCCTAAACTAATTTGGTATTATTGAAATGAAACGCTATATCCTTTCACTGCTTACTGCAATCCTTGCCCTTTCTGCCTATGCGAAGGAGGCAGACGAGCCTGATGACAAGTGTGTTATCAAGAGCTTTGTGTATGTTGCAACGATAGGCGAAAACAATGTTTGGTCAGTTACCGAAAAGATTAAGGCGGATTTCCTTGCGCCAAGGCATGGTATATATCAGTATATAGAAACCCGTTACAATGATCTTCTTGACGGCGAATTGTATAAGTATTCCATTGATGTGACCGATATTACTGTTCCGACTTTCAAGTATAAGACGGAGATGGAAAATGATTTCCAGGTAATTCGTATCGGAGATGAGAACGGAGAGGTCATGGGTGAGATGGAATATACCATCAACTACAAGTTGCACTTCAACGACGACCGCTATGCTAAGTCTGATATCCTTTATGCTACAATCCTCGGTGCTCAGTGGCGCAATGAAATAAAGGACTTCCAGTTTGCCTTTGGATTTGAAAAGAAACTTCCGGCAGACTTCGAAAAGAACTTCAGGATTCTTAGCGGAGAACTTGGCGAACAGGGAAATGCCCTCAATGTGGTTTACGAGATAGATTGGGACGCGAATCGCATATATGGTCGTGCGCAGAACATTGGCCACCATAATGCCATTACCCTTAGAGCGGTACTCCCACAAGGTTTCTGGCGTGTGGACCAGAGCAAGATTGTCTCTGCAAACAAGAATTCCCAGTTGCTCTTCTATGCTGCGGTGGTTCTTTTCTTTGTAGCTGTTGTCTATCTTTATCAGCACCGTCGCCGCAAGCCTATGGTTGTCATCGAGTATAGTGCTCCTGACGATATCAACAGTGCTGCGGTAGGCTATATAATGGATGAGGTTGCTGACGTCAGCGACCTTAGCTCACTCATTGTATGGTGGGCTTCGAAAGGCTATCTGAGGATAGAGGAAAAGGAAGTTGAGGATGGAATCTTGAAAAGGAAGAAGAAGCAAATCATCCTTCACATGATAGAGGACCTTCCGCACGATATCCAAGGTTATCAGCGAGTGTTCTGGAAGGCTCTGTTCAAGGGCGACAGTACGGAATGCAACATCAGCAAAGACCTTCGTGACAGAGGCGAGAAAATCAAGGAAGCTATTGCTGGACTTGAAAGATGCTTCATGGGCGAACGCAAGCTTGTCAACTTCAATAAGAAGGGTATGCTCCTGATGGCTTTATATGCTATTGTGGGCAGTCTTGCTATTTTCTTCTCAAGCAGGGTGGCAGTCTTTGACGACGAATACCTGATGTTTATCGTGACATGGCTTATAATTATATTCGGCTATGGCTTCTGGCACTATAGGAATGCTGACAAGGGCTTGAAGAACTACCTGCGAGAGAAAAAGGGACAGGGTGTGATGATTCTTCTCTCAATGGCGTTCATGTGCTTCTTTACTGTAAACTCCATTGCTGGTTTGGCTGGTCCTCAGAACAATGCGTTGCCTAAGTTTGCTGTGGAAGGCATCGTCCTTGGTGGATGGATAATGACATTTTTCGTCGGCAGTCTGCGCATAGATACAAAATATAGAAAGGAGAAACTCTCTCATCTGCTTGGCTTCCGCGAGTTCATCAAGACTGCTGAGGTGCCAATGCTCAAGGCTATGGTCGATGAGAATCCGGAATACTTCTACGAGGTGCTTCCGTTTGCCATGGTTTTCGGCTTGACCGACAAGTGGTATGAGCACTTCGCTACCATTAAGATCAGCGATCCTGACTGGTACATTTCCGATAGTGCCAGCTCTCTCTCTGGAAATGCATCTGTATCTGCCGGACTTGGTGTCAGTCTCAGTAGCAGTCTCGGAAACCTTATCAGCACAGGTCTCCTTGCCAGCAGCATAAACCTCGCTATTTCTACAGCCTCAGGCGGTGGCGGCGGTCACTCCGGCGGCGGTGGTGGCGGCGGTGGCGGCGGCAGCTGGTAACACCGCGCCTCCGATAAGGCCGCCATGGCTCCCGATAAAACTAGTCCCAAGGCCGTTCAATAGTTATAACCCCAGTGTCCGAAGCACCCACTTCGGATCCCCAAAATTCCCCAATAAAAAATGAAAAAGCTTATTCTATTCCTGCTTTGCCTTATTTCCCTTTCCGCAAATGCAGACAACAAGCATTATGCTTTTAGAGGAACACTCGGCGAAAACATTAACTTCCGCCTTGACCTTGAGGAAGATACCTATCACGGAATCGTGATGGGCCAGACCACATATTATCGCAATAACGGAAAGATAGCGAAGATAAAAGTCTATGGAAGCTCCAAGAAATCGGAGGAAGCAAACACGAATCTTCGTTTCTTCATACTTTCTGAGTTTAACGGTACGAAGGTATGTGGAAATTTTATGATTGCCCTTGAGGCTGACGGCTCCTTCAACGAAGGCTATTGGTCGCTCGGCAATAAAATGTATGGTATGAGCAATGTGGAGTTTCTTCCGGCAGATGACGCCCCAACATTCTTCAAGCCTGTTGACATCAAGGATGCAGGTGGCGTATATGAGTTCACTTACGCTTCGGGAAATGCCGATATGCCTGAATATGGCGGCACTTTGCAGCTTTATCCATATCGCGAAGACATAGCCTATCATGTATCTCAGGTCACTCCTAACATAGCGGAAACCATGGGTAAGATGTCCGAGATCTTCGAGAACCGATTCTATTTCTTTGTTGGCAGGACCAGTTATGATGTCTTTGCCTTCGAGGATGTTGTGTTCGTGAAGCGCTGTAATCCGCAGTCTGGACATCCGGACAGCTTTGGAGCGAATGCTGACATTGAGGGATATTATATAGCAACGGGCAAGGAACCGGAAGGCGAGGTTACGAATCTCTTTGATGAGGAGATAGCATTTTGCGAGAAATATCAGTTCTCTGTCTTTGTCCTCAACGCTCTATGGATGGATGTTATGGGAGGTGAAACGACATTCCCTGACGAAATCATTATGAAGGACATCGATGGCGATGGCAAGGATGAAGTCATAGCGCGATATACCGAAGGCAAGACCGAAGACTATGAGGTTGCTGACAATCGCTATGCCATTTTTACTGTTGGTGACGATGGTATGCTTGAACTTGTAGCTGCTGCTCAGGGTAAACTTCAGGAATTGGAAATAGCCGATGGTTATGTGATAAAGAATACGATGAACTCACGCGGATCTCGTACTATTCGCAAATACTTCCAACTCATTGACAGCGCGGTTGGATTGAACGCTACAATGTCTGATGCCGAGATAGATAGCTATACCATAGACGAAAAGACTGTCAAGGAGAAGGATTTCAAGAAGCAGGTGAAGTTGAAGAATGTGATTAAGGTAACTGACCTTGACGATTGGATGGAAGTGCCTGGCAATATTCATCGCAATGAAACGGCTGCAAGAGGTTAGAAATAGGCAGGATTCTCTAATAGGAATATTCTGAATCCTCTATATAAAATATATAAAATGTACGCGTGCGAAGGTAATTTGATGTTTCTCAAAACAACGCGCATTTACTGAACTTTTCCTT
>JAKSLI010000070.1 GCA_024401305.1 Bacteroidaceae bacterium
TCTGTACTACGATTATTCAATACGGATAATATAGTACTATTTATTGATGACACAGGACAGACCATCCTGTCGGGATCACATCTATGGTGTTTCTTGTGGCCGATACTGTCACTCACGCTGTATTTCTTGACAATGCTACCCACAAAACATACCAAGTTGTGGTATGGTATTCAGCTGATCTTATTGGCGATAATCTTAGTTGTCTGCTCGTGCTCATCATTTCGTTAGGAAACTAACAACAAGCTTTTCATTAAATCTATAAATAAACCAATAAAGAACACTAATATGATTAGACAAACATTGTTATTCGTTATGATACTTCTCTCGGGAAGTACTTTCGCCCAGAATCGCGACAAGTCGGTATATGTAGAATTGATGGGACCATCAGACATGCTCGGCGTGTCGTATGACGCTCGTATAAAGCCGGACTCGAAACTGGGATATAGGGTTGGAGTGGCATACGCTTCTCCTTACCTTCTGAACATAGATGATGCCCAAAGGTTCATCTCAGTGCCATTAGGACTCAATTACCTCGCAGGAAAAGGAAAACATAGGCTGGAGGTTGGTGCTGGTGCAAGTCCCGGCATATACCATCATTCTGTAAACTATAAGTCTAAAAACGACTTCGGGTGCATTGCATTCGGCACTGTAGGTTATCGTTACACCGCAAGCAACGGTATCCAAATCAGATGTGGTGTAAGTCCTTATGTTACCTTCGGCAACAAATACGCAGACAAGAAAGTAAGACCTCTATACCCATACCTTTCTATAGGCTATGCATTCTAAGTGAGCTAACGGCTATTGTCAGAGAAAAAAATAGCGGAAATGTTTGGCGGTTCATTAATATATTCATACCTTTGCAGCTGAATGATAACATTCCATCAAAATGGTGAGTCTGAGAACCCTGACTCACTATAACAATCGCTTTTTTGCATTTTCTTGCAAGGTTTCGACATATTTCTCGTTATAATAGTAAAGACCAATACAATCATCATTTAAAACAACCCTATAATATGAAAAAGTTTTATTGTTGCATCATACTTTCCATTATTGCATTTACTTGTAGAGCCACTAATATTGATGGCATTTCTTACGAGATTGACACATCTTCCAAAACAGCAAAGGTTGTTGACCTCGGACATGATTACGAAGGACATCCTCCCTATGTTGGCGATATTGTAATACCTGAAACCTTTGGCATTACAAAAATTGACAGATTCGGCGAAAGCCATACAGTGACCTATACCGTGACCGCTATCGGAAGCGGTGCGTTTAGTGCTAACATGGATCTCACTTCTGTGGTAATTCCAAATACAGTAACTCTTATAGAATATGGTGCTTTTGAGATGTGTTTAAAATTAGCATCTGTTACCATAGGAAACTCTGTCGAGACTATTCAAAACGGAGCTTTCGCTGATTGCATATCCCTCACTTCTCTTGTAATCCCTAATTCCGTAAAAGAGATAGGTGACAGAGCCTTCGGAGGCCTCTCTAACCTGAAGAATCTTCATATCGGAAGTGGGGTGGAATACTTGGGTAGGTTTGCATTTGAATCATGTAAGGTTCTTGAAAACATTTATTGCTATGCAACAGTGGTTCCTTCTGCAGATGCTGATACATTTATAGACACAAACAAAGCAACAATCTATGTACCAAGTGCTACAGTTGAAAAATATCAATCGACATATCCATGGAGCGTTTTTACAATTATGCCACTTGATGAAACCAACGGAATATCTCCTCAGCGTATCAGTCCGACTACCACACTGCGTAAGTATATTTACAATGGGCACATTATAGTTGATAAGGATAGTCGTAAATTCAACATCGGTGGGCAAATGGTAGAATAATTGAAAGCATATGGTTAGTAGTACAGGGGACAGGCGCTGTACCAACCATAAGTTGATTGTGGGAGCTGTTCCGCAAAAAAACAGTAATAAGTTCTCTCTATAGCAAGAAAGGTGCGACATACGTTTATGGTATGTCGCACCTTTCTGCGTTTAATTAACCATCCTAACAACGAGAGGCGACATTTTGTGAACGGTTTATTTCTGGTTTGTCGCCTAGAATATATGGTTCCCTAAATTTTTTCGAATCTCTTGTCACAAACTTAAACCTTCGTCGTTATATAAGCAAACGATGACTAATTGCAAAATATAATATAAACATTACTATCTATTTTATTACAATGAAAAGAATCATTTTATTCATTTATGTAGCCCTGTGTTGCATTTCATTGAATGCACAAGAGCTGAGATTTGGAGTTTTGGGTGGCTATAATCACTGCGCTCCTAGTGCTTATAATGGTAAGTCTGGCTTTCATGTTGGAGTAAAAGGGGAATTGCTCTTGGAGAAGCCAAAAGGCCTTTACGTCGATTTCGGCGTGAACTTTTCTTCTCAAAAATGGGAACAAGCCAGCTATAGTTATAACGGCAATCTAACAGGAACCACTATAACACAAAGATTTGCACCTGCATATCTACAGGTTCCGGTTAGTCTTGGCTACAAGTTTTCTCTTGACGAGGATGTAAAACTCTTGGTAAATGCCGGCCCTTACATAAACTTTGGGTTGTGTGGAAAAAGTGAGGTGTCAAAAGAAATTGACGGAAAGAACCAGACGGTTAGCAACACTAAAGACTTTTATGGGGCAGATGGATTTGAGCGCTTTGATTATGGTATAGGAGCTCGTATAGGTGTGGAACTCTTTGATCATGTTCAGATAACAGGTGGATATGACTGCGGTTTTAAGAACACCAGTAAGAAGATGAACTTTGACAACAAGAACCGCAATTGGACTCTGTCAGCTGCCTATGTTTTTTAGGATTTGTAATAAGTTTTCTCTATAGCAAGAAAGGTGCGGCATACGATTGGTATGTCGCACCTTTCAACGTTTCATTGTCATATCTAGAGCGTGTCTGCTTTACAGTTTCTGCATGTCGTTAAGCTTCTTGTAGTAGCCGTCAAGTTTAAGCAATTCCTCGTGAGTACCACGCTCTACGATTTGTCCTTCATGCACAACACATATCTCGTCGGCATGCTTGATGGTTGAAAGACGATGGGCGATGGCAACTGTTGTGCGGGTCTTCATCAAGTGCTCTAGGGCATCCTGTACGAGTCGTTCGCTCTCAGTGTCCAAGGCAGATGTTGCCTCGTCAAGGATGAGGATTGGAGGGTTCTTGAGAATGGCTCGTGCTATGCTCACACGCTGTCGCTGTCCGCCGGAAAGTCTTCCACCGCGGTCGCCAACAGACGTCTCATAACCTTCGTCGTATTTCTCTATGAATTCCTGCGCGTTGGCAATCTTTGCTGCATTGCGCACTTCTTCATCGGTCGCATTATCCTTCGAGAAAGCAATGTTGTTCCTAAACGAATCGTTGAAAAGAATCGCCTCCTGGTTGACATTGCCTATGAGTTGGCGCAGTGAGTCAATCTTCAAGTCCTTCACGTTTATTCCGTCGATGAGCACTTCGCCTTCCTGGACATCATAGTAGCGAGGTATCAGGTCAACGAGAGTCGATTTTCCACCGCCGCTCTGGCCTACGATTGCCACGGTCTTGCCTTTCTGGATCTTAAGGTTTATGTTTCGCAATATCCACTTTTCTTCATAGCGGAAAGATACATTGCGGAACTCTATTTCATGCTCGAACGACTGGATTTCCTTGGCATCAGACTTCTCCGTGATAGTGTTTTCTGCCAGAAGAATCTTGTCAACACGCTCCATTGAAGCGAGACCTTTCGGGATGTTGTAGCCAGCCTTGGAGAAGTCCTTCAGTGGGTTGATGATGCTGTAGAGAATCACCATATAATAAATGAATGTAGGACCGGAGAGAGCGTAATCATTGAGTACGAGAACTCCGCCAAACCAAAGCACGATGACTATCATTACGGTGCCAAGAAACTCACTCATAGGGTGAGCCATAGTCTGTCGAAGGGCAACTTTCAGCACAGCAGATCGATGCTCGTCATTCTTTGCACCGAAGCGATTGTTCATTCTGTTCTCTGCTGAGAAAGCCTTTATGATGCGAAGTCCACCGAGAGTTTCCTCAACCATGCTCATAGTGTCGCTCCAGAGCGATTGCGCATGAATGGACTTCTTCTTGAGTTTTCTGCCAACCTTACCCATCAACCATCCCATTACGGGAACGATAAGCAGGGTGAAGAGTGTGAGCTGCCAACTGATGAGCAATAGCGTTGTGAAGTATGCTATGATAAGAATTGGATTCTTGAACAGCATTTCCAGTGAACTCATAATGGAAGTCTCAATCTCCTGCACATCACCGCTCATACGGGCAATGATATCTCCCTTGCGCTCTTCTGAGAAGAAACCGAGTGGGAGAGAGGTAATCTTCTGATAGAGCATGTTGCGGATGTCGCGAACAACTCCTGTTCTGATAGGCATTATAGATGCAGCTGCAAGGAAATAAGCTCCAGTCTTAAGGAATGTCGTCACGGCGAGGAATAGTCCGATAAGGAGTAGGGTAGTGCTCTGTCCAACCTCTTTTATGAGTTGCATCACATAATAGTTCATGTTGTTTGATGCAATCTCCTTCAGGTCATGCGCTGTGCTGTCCCATGGAATGAACTGTGCTGCCTGCTGCACATCGTCTGTCTGGAAGAGGATTTGCAGTATCGGGATGATGGCGGCAAATGAGAATATGTTCAGCAGTGCAGACACGATGTTCCACACGACCGAAGATATCAAGTAGCGTTTGTATGGGGGTACGAATCGTTTCAGTACCAGTATGAATTCTTTCATTCAAATGGATTTATTGGGCGCAAAGTTACTAAAGATTAGCAATAATTACAAGTTTTACGCGTACAAATGACAAAAACGTACCAATTTCTTCTTTTCATCATTGGCAAAACAACAAGAAAAACGCTAAACCGCATTTGATTGCGATTTAGCGTTTTTGCTTTTTCGGAACAGGTTCCTTAGAAATTCTCAGCGCAAATCTCGAAATATGCCTGTGGGTGAGCGCAAGTAGGGCAGAGCTCTGGAGCTTCTGTACCAACTACGATATGACCGCAGTTGCGACATTCCCAAACCTTTACCTCGCTCTTCTTGAACACTTCCTGTGCCTCAATGTTCTTGAGCAATGCGCGGTAACGCTCTTCGTGGCGCTTCTCGATAGCAGCTACCAAGCGGAACTTTGCAGCGAGTTCAGGAAAACCTTCCTCTTCTGCAGTCTTTGCGAAACCTTCGTACATATCTGTCCATTCGAAGTTCTCGCCGTCGGCAGCAGCTGCAAGGTTTTCTGCTGTAGAACCGATGCCGTTGAGTTCCTTGAACCACATCTTAGCGTGTTCCTTCTCATTGTCGGCTGTATGCTGGAAGATAGCAGAAATCTGCTCAAAACCTTCCTTCTTTGCCTTTGAAGCGAAATAAGTGTACTTGTTGCGAGCCTGTGACTCACCTGCGAATGCTGCCTCAAGATTCTTCTCTGTCTGAGTGCCAGCGTACTTTGTCTGTGCCATAGTATTTCTGTTTTTAGTTTCTTGAATTTGGGTTATTTGGTCTGTTTTGACATTGCAAAGATACCAAGAATAAGGTAAATTGGCAAGGAAATGCCTTGTATTTAAGGAATATTAATCTTTTTAACTATAGGATAGCCGAAAATGGTATTCGCACTTTCCAAAATGGAGTAAGGACAGCGCCCAACATTACACGAAGAATAGAGACACTCCGCAGACACTTATCACGGCACCTGCAATTTCTCTCCATGTCACTTTCTGATGGAAGAAAAGGAATGTAGGCAGCAGAATCATCACAGGTGTTGTAGCCATGATGGTTTGTGCGATGCCGGTGGAAGTGTAAAGCGTTGCCATGAGCGAAAGGCTGACACCAACGACAGGACCTGTTATTACGGCTCCAAGGGCGAAGAGCATGGTGCGAAGATTGCAAAGTCCTTCCTTGAGTTTCCCGAGTTCTCCTTTGGCAGATGTCCAAATGGAGAAGCCAATCAGTCCTGTTACTGCACGCATGAAGGTTGCCATGAAAGGCAGAACAAGTGACTCTGTACCGCCATTTCTGAAGACTATGTCAGAATTGTTTATTATTTCCTCATAATGAAGCAATCCTTTAGCACTGAGTACAAGGCCAATGCCCTGTCCCATAGCAGCACCGATGCCGAAGAGAATGCCGCGTGTATTGACCCCCTCCAGCTTCCCCACATGGGGGAGGGCAGAGCCATCCGGACGGTTTTGTCCTCCCCTTGTGGGGGAGTTAGAGGGGGTCTTGTATATCGCCATCCCTATTCCTAGCATAGTTACCAGCATTCCGACAATAGCAAGCCATGACATGCTTTGTCCGAGCAGAAACCATCCGAAGACAGCGGCTGCCGGTGGTGCAAGCGTCATTAGTAGTTGTCCGTATCTTGAACCGATAAGTATGTATGAGTTGAAGAGGCAGAAGTCGCCAAGCACATAGCCCACAAGTCCGGAAAGCGACAGCCAAAGCCAGGTGTCACTGTCGGCACCAACAGGGAAAGGCATGCCTGTCCACCACCACATTATTCCGCATAAAAAGACGATGGAAAACATCATTCTCAGCATATTGAATGGCAATGAACCAATTCGCTTGCTTGCCACTTCGGCAAACATGGCGCAGATGGTCCACGATATGGCAACAACTAGGGATATTATTTCTCCTTTGTACATTCTTAGTTAGTTTAAGTGTTTGGTTGTTTCGCTATACGCTTTGGCGATGCAAAGGTACATAAACTTTTGCAAAGACAAGCATTTTTTGTCCAATTTTTTTGAATGTTTTAGCATTACTCAATTTGTGATTTGCATTCTCTTATCCCTTTCTTTCCTTGTTTGCTGATTTTTGTGATTGTAAGCAAAAATGGTAAAAATGCTTACAAAGTGTAAGTTGACGATTCTGCAAGATTTTGACTCAACTAGGAGTTCGTGGAGGATGAATTATGTTGGAAATTGGGTTGTAAAAGCTTTTTTTAGGGGGGTGATGAAAAAACGTATGACTTTTTATCAAAATCCGTGGGAGATATTTTCATAACTCTATGACTTTTTGCCTAAAATCCATACGAAAAACGGCCGAAAATTGGGCGTAAAAGATGACTTTTTGTGAAGGCGAAAAATTAAGTGCCTGATAAACAGTGGTATAGAAGAACGGTAAAAACGGCGATATTTCGGACAAGATTTCGTTTGAATGATTTTGTGCGATTCTAGAGGGGGAATGAAAAAGCAGACTGTAAGCAAAATTGTGGTTTTTGCTTACAGTCTGCTTTTGTTACCTTTTTCGTTATTCTATATGTCGCAACTTCTCATCTTAGTATTCATCCCAAGCCTTGATGTCGATGTCTTCAAGCTGCACATTGCAGAAGGCATTGATGAAAGCTGCTGCGAGTCGTGAGTTAGTTACGAGCGGAATGTTGAGGTCGATGGCTGCGCGACGGATCTTGTAGCCGTTGTCAAGCTCGCGGACGGTGAGGTTCTTCGGAATGTTCACCACCATGTCTATCTGGTGTTTGTGGAGCATTTCGAGAGCCTGAGGCTGGAGAGGCTTGCCGTTTTCATCGAGGTCTGAAGGCCAGTGGACAAGGGTGTTCTCGATGTCGTTCTGGTTGAGGAAGTCGGCAGTACCGCCAGTGGCGTAGATCTTGTAGCCGTTGTCTATCAACTGTTTAGCCGCACCGAGCATAGCCACCTTCTGCTTCGCCGTACCCGTAGAGAGAAGGATGTTCTTCTCTGGAATGCGCTGGCCTACGGAGAGCATGGACTTCAGCAGAGCGGTGTTCGTGTCCTCACCGATACAGCCAACCTCACCCGTAGAAGCCATATCCACACCGAGCACAGGATCTGCCTTCTGGAGACGGTTGAACGAGAACTGTGACGCCTTTATTCCGACGTAGTCAAGGTCGAAGAGGTTCTTGTGAGGCTTCTCCACAGGGAGACCGAGCATCACCTTTGTGGCGAGTTCTATAAGATTTATTTTCAGTACCTTACTAACGAATGGGAACGAGCGAGAAGCACGGAGGTTACACTCGATGACCTTGATGTCGTTGTCCTTCGCAAGATACTGGATATTGAACGGACCGGAGATGTGGAGCTCCTTCGCAATCTGCTTCGAGATCTTCTTGATACGGCGAACGGTCTCCACGTAGAGCTTCTGTGGAGGGAACTGGATAGTGGCGTCGCCTGAGTGAACACCGGCAAACTCCACGTGCTCTGAAATGGCATAGGCGATGATCTCACCGTTCTTTGCCACAGCGTCCATCTCGACCTCCTTCGCATGCATGAGGAACTTGCTCACAACGACCGGATGGTCTTCGCTGACATTTGCCGCAAGCTGGAGGAACTTTTCAAGCTCTTCCTTGTTTGAGCAGACGTTCATAGCCGCACCGGAGAGCACGTATGAAGGGCGAACGAGCACAGGGAAGCCCACGCGATCGATGAACTTGTCGATGTCTTCCATGCTGGTCAATGCGCTCCATTCAGGCTGGTCGATACCGTTGCGCGTGAGCATAGATGAGAACTTCGCACGGTCTTCTGCATTGTCGATGTCCTTAGCCTGTGTGCCGAGGATTGGCACGTGCTGCTCGTCGAGACGAACGGCAAGGTTGTTCGGAATCTGACCACCAGTGGAAACGATGACTCCCTTCGGCATCTCAAGGTCGTAGATGTCCATCACGCGCTCGAAAGTGAGTTCGTCGAAGTAGAGGCGATCGCACATGTCGTAGTCGGTTGACACGGTCTCAGGATTGTAGTTGATCATCACTGAGCGATAGCCCTCCTTGCGGATTGTGTTCAAAGCCTGGACACCACACCAGTCGAACTCAACGGAAGAACCGATACGGTAGGCACCAGAGCCGAGAACGATGATAGAGCGCTTGTCCTGTTCGAAGTTAATGTCGTGAGCATTAGCCTGATACGTGAGGTAGAGATAGTTGGTCTGGGCTGGATATTCGGCAGCAAGGGTGTCAATTTGTTTAACGTAAGGCACGATGCCGTAGCCCTTACGCAAAGCACGAATCACGCTAGAAGCCTGATGGAAACTATGAGTGTCCTTCTCAATGCCGAGAGCGCGGGCAATCTGGAAGTCGGTGAAACCATAGACCTTAGCCTCGCGGAGCAAGTCCTTGTCGAGGACATTGATGTTCGGACAAGCCTTGAGCTGCTCGTCGATGTCGATGATGTGTTTGAGCTTATAGAGGAACCACTTGTCGATCTTCGTGAGGTCGTGAATCTGGTCGATGGTATAATCCTTATGCATAGCCTTTGAAATAAGGAAGATACGCTTATCGGTAGGCTCACGGAGAGCAGCGTCTATGTCGTCTATCTGAAGCTCCTTGTTCTCAACGAAGCCGTGCATGCCCTGACCAATCATGCGGAGACCTTTCTGGATAGCCTCCTCAAACGTACGACCGATAGCCATGACCTCGCCGACAGACTTCATTGAAGAACCGAGTTCCTTGTCAACACCGCGGAACTTCGAGAGGTCCCAGCGTGGAATCTTGCAGACTACGTAGTCGAGAGCAGGCTCGAAGAATGCAGAGGTTGTCTTTGTTACTGAGTTGTTGAGCTCGAAGAGTCCGTAGCCCATACCGAGCTTAGCCGCAACGAAGGCAAGCGGATAGCCAGTGGCCTTTGACGCAAGAGCCGAAGAACGCGAGAGACGGGCGTTGACCTCGATGACGCGATAGTCCTCTGAAACTGGGTCGAAAGCGTACTGTACGTTACATTCGCCGACGATTCCGACGTGGCGAATGATTTTTATGGCAAGGGCACGAAGCTTGTGATACTCGGAGTTTGTGAGAGTCTGGGAAGGTGCAACGACGATAGACTCGCCCGTATGGATGCCGAGAGGGTCGAAGTTCTCCATGTTACATACAGTGATACAGTTGTCGTAACGGTCGCGAACTACCTCATATTCAATCTCTTTCCAACCCTTGAGCGACTTCTCTACGAGCACCTGTGGAGAGAACGCGAATGCCTTTTCAGCGAGTTTGTTGAGCTCTTCCTCATTGTCGCAGAAGCCTGAACCAAGACCTCCGAGAGCGTAGGCAGCACGGATGATCACAGGATAGCCGAGCTCCTTTGCTGCTTCACGCGCAGCCTCGATATTGTCGCACGCTTGGGACTTGATGGTCTTCACGTCGATTTCGTCGAGACGTTCCACGAAAAGCTCGCGGTCTTCAGTATCAATGATCGCCTTTACCGGAGTACCGAGCACGCGGACATTATGCTTCTCGAGAGTGCCAGCCTTGTAAAGTTCAACACCGCAGTTGAGGGCAGTCTGTCCACCGAAGGAAAGAAGGATACCATCTGGCTGTTCCTTCTCGATGACGCGCTCCACGAAATATGGTTGCACTGGGAGGAAGTAAATCTTGTCTGCCACGCCTTCCGATGTCTGGACAGTGGCAATGTTTGGGTTGATGAGCACAGTCTCCACGCCTTCCTCGCGAAGAGCCTTAAGTGCCTGGGAACCAGAGTAGTCGAACTCACCGGCTTCACCTATCTTGAGTGCTCCGGAACCAAGGAGCAGAACTTTCTTTATTGATTCGTCTTTCATTTATCAAGTAATAAGGAATAAGTGATAAGGAATAAGTATGATTACCTTTTGCTACGACAATTATGCCATTAGGACAATCTTGTGTAGAGGAGTTCTCCCCCTTGGGGGGAGTTAGAGGGGGTCTTTAACCGCGAACCTTCTCCACAAACTGCTCGAACATGAAGATTGTGTCGAGTGGACCTGAGCAGGCTTCTGGGTGGAACTGGCTTGAGAACCAAGGGTTTGTCTTGTGACGAATGCCCTCGTTCGAACCGTCGTTCATATTCACGAAAAGCTCTTCCCAATCCTTGCCGAGAGTCTTTGCATTTACAGCATAGCCGTGGTTCTGGGAAGTGATGTAGCACTTCTCCGTACCAACGAGACGAACTGGCTGATTGTGAGAACGGTGACCGTACTTAAGCTTATAGATTTCAGCACCAGCTGCCTTTGAAAGCAACTGGTTTCCCATACAGATACCGCAGATTGGCTTTGTGGAAATGCTCATCTGCTTCTTGATGATCTCAACGGCATCGTTGCACATGTCAGGGTCGCCAGGACCGTTGGCAAGGAAAAGGCCGTCGAACTCCATGTCTGTATAGTCGTAGTTCCAAGGCACGCGGATGACCTCCACGTCAAGGTTTATGAGGCTTCGGATGATGTTGTGCTTTACACCGCAGTCCACGAGCACAACCTTCTTACCAGCGCCTTCGTTATAGCGGACGATGTCACGACAAGAAACCTGTGAAACGAAGTTGATGCCCTCGTAGTCAGCCTCAGGAGTGGCGTAGAGCTCGTCGTTGTCGTCGCAGTTTATTGATGGCTTGTCGAAAGTGATCTTTCCCATCATCACACCATGTTCGCGAAGAACCTTTGTGAGTTGGCGAGTGTCGATACCTGTGATTCCAGGAACTTGCTCGCGCTTAAGCCAATCGGCAAGACTCTCCTTTGCATTCCAGTGGTTGTACTGTTCGCTGTAGTCAGCCACAATGATTGCCGAAGCGTAGATCTTGTTGCTCTCCATGAAAGTGGCAAGACCGTTAGCCTCGATGGAGAAGTTTGGCACACCGTAGTTGCCGACGAGTGGGAATGTGAGAGTGAGAATCTGACCGGCGTAAGAAGGGTCAGTGAGGCTTTCAGGATAGCCCATCATCGCAGTGTTGAACACAACTTCACCAGCTACTGGTTTGTCGTAGCCGAAAGACTGTCCGTGAAACTGCGTTCCGTCGCTTAAAGTCAATGTTACTTTTCGCATAGTTATATCTTTATTTGTGTTGGTTCTATAAAAAAGCCACCGACCGTAATGAAACGGAGGTGGCTATTGGGATTATTCAACGGTAACAGACTTGGCCAAGTTTCTTGGTTGGTCAACATCCTTACCCTTACATGTTGCAATATGATAAGCAAGAAGCTGAAGAGGAATAGAGGTGAGCAATGGAGTCAATGCGTCGTGGCACTGAGGAATCTCAATGACTTCGTCGGCAATTCTTGACACCTTATCATCGCCTTCGGAAACGATAGCAATGACGCGTCCCTTTCTTGCTTTGATCTCCTGGATGTTTGATAGAAGCTTCTCGTAAAGAGCACTCTTGAGCGCAATGGCAACAACCGGCATATCGGAGTCGATAAGGGCAATTGGACCATGCTTCATCTCTGCAGCAGGATAACCTTCAGCGTGGATATATGAGATTTCCTTCAACTTCAATGCACCTTCAAGAGCTACAGGATAATTCTTTCCGCGACCGAGATAAAGGAAGTTACGCGCGTATGTGAAAGTACGGCTGATAAGTTTTATGCGATCGTTCTGCTCAAGAACTTTCTCGATGAGTGCTGGAATTTCGTTGAGACCCTTGAGGACTGAGAGGTAATCTTGCTTTGTGATTGTACCCTTAGCCTCACCAAGAGCAACTGCAAACATTGAAAGAACTGTTACCTGACCGGTGAATGCCTTTGTAGAAGCAACACCAATCTCTGGTCCAACGTGAATGTAGATACCTGTGTTTGTGGCACGAGGAATACTTGAACCGATAGCATTACATACACCGAAGATGAAAGCGCCTTTGCTCTTTGCAAGCTGAATTGCAGCGAGAGTATCAGCAGTTTCACCACTCTGTGAGATAGCCATCACAACATCTCCAGGTCCAACGATAGGATTACGGTAACGGAACTCAGAAGCATATTCAACTTCTACAGGAATGCGAGCGAAATCTTCGATGAGTTGCTTGCCGATAAGTGCTGCGTGCCAACTTGTACCGCAAGCCACAATGATGTAACGCTTTGCGTCAACGAGTTCCTTGCGGTAGTCAATGAGTGCAGAAAGGATAACCTGCTGGCTGTCGTCAGAAACACGACCGCGCATACAAGTCTTCAAACATTCAGGCTGTTCGAAGATTTCCTTGAGCATGAAGTGTGGATAACCGCCCTTTTCTATCTGGCCGAGTGTGAGCTCTACCTTCTTGATTTCTGGGTGAAGTTCTGCGTTGAGCATGCTTACCACGCGAAGTTCCTTACCGCGTTCGATGACAGCAACATTCTCGTCTTCAAGGTAAACAACCTGGTTTGTATATTCTACGATAGGAGAAGCGTCAGACGCAAGGAAGAATTCGTTCTCGCCAACGCCAACAACAAGCGGACTTTGCTTGCGAGCTGCGATGAGAGTGCCTGGATTGTTCTTGTCAAGAATGGCAATGGCGTAAGCACCGACAACGATGTGCATTGCAACCTGAACAGAGTGGAGAAGGTCAAGATTCTTCTTTGTCTGAATATATTCTATGAGCTGAACAAGAACTTCTGTGTCAGTATCAGAATGGAACTCAACACCTTCCTTGATGAGCTTTGCCTTGATGTCTGCATAGTTCTCGATGATTCCGTTATGAATCATTGCGAGATTCTGAGTCTGAGAATAGTGAGGGTGAGCGTTCTTGGAAGATGGTTCGCCGTGAGTTGCCCAGCGAGTGTGAGCAATACCTATAGTACCTGTGATGTCCTTGTCTTCGCAATAAGCCTCAAGATCGGCGACCTTACCCTTTGCTTTGTAAACGCTGAGCTTGTTGTTGTCGTTGATCATTGCAACACCGGCAGAGTCGTAACCACGATATTCCAAGCGCTTCAATCCTTTGATGAGTACATCGTAAGCTTGACGATGACCTAAATAACCTACTATACCGCACATAGTTTTTGGGTTTTGCTAATTGGTAAATATAATTTGTTTTTGTGTTGTTCTTTATGACGAGACTATAAAAAGAGACTCCTTTTTAGTACCCTATAGTTACAATAAAGGGCGAAAATGATTCGCCCTTATGATAATTATTTCTTCAAGATAGTGATGAGAAGAGTTGACAATGAGATAACAGAACTAGTCAAACCTAACCAGTAAGTGATAGAGGTATCGATAGTAGCTGTACGAGCCTTGATCTTGTTAGGTTCTACGTAAATGATGTCATTCTGCTTAAGATAGTAGTAAGGAGAGTTGATGAGGTCTGCATCGTTGAGGTTCAGACGATGATGCTCCTTTTGACCATTCATGCCTTCGCGGATGAGAAGGATGTTCTGGCGCTGACCCTGAATAGTCAAGTCGCCTGCTCTTGTGAGAGCTTCAATGATAGACACCTTTTCATTGCTGATAGTGAATACGCCAGGACTGCGAACTTCACCAGTTACACAAACAGTGTAGTTTGCCATCATTACAGTGACGATTGGGTTCTGGTCATCCGCGAGATAAGGCTTTATCTTTTCTGTGATGAGATTCTCGATTTCACGCTTTGTCATACCGATAACGCGGAGCTTGCCAATAACAGGGAACTTAATGCAACCGTCGTTGTCAACAAGGTAAGGGATGTATGACTGAGCTCCATATGAAGCGCCGCCATTACTTCCTTGACTATATGAAAGGTTGAAAGGAATTGCTGCCTTAGGGTCTGTTGTTGTAACCATGATAGTCAACATATCCTTTGGCATGATCTTTGCATCATGGAGACCCTTTGATGCTGCCAATGAAATTGAGTCGATATTCTGGAAATAAGCTACCTGCTTATAGTTACCACAGCTTGTAATAGCAAAAGCTGCAACAATAGAGAGAACAAAGCCTAAAATCTTTTTCATAGAATGTGATTTGTTTTATTTGGGTGCAAAGTTACGAAAAAGTTTAGAGTTTAGAGTTTAAAGTTTAAGGTTATTTGCAAACAACTTGACAATTTTTTATAATTTAATACTGAAAGCGGTGGTTTTTGTTACAAAAAACAAAAAATCCAACCACAAATGAATGTGATTGGATTCTTTATCATGATGTTTGAATAATCAATTATTCTGCTGTCTCTGCTGGAGCTTCCTCTACTGCAGGTGCCTCAACAGGAGCCTCTGCTGGTGCTTCCTCTACAGCTGCGCCTTCAGCAACAACCTTTACAGGAATCTCAACTGCAACTTCCTTGTGAAGCTTAACTACTGCTACGTAGTCACCAACTGCCTTGATGTCCTTCATTACGATGATCTTGCGATCGATGTCGTTACCAAGCTTGTTGAGCTGTTCTGCAACATGAGCGTTAGTTACTGAACCGTAAGTCTGACCAGTAGCTGAAACCTTAGCCTCGATGATGAGAGAAACACCTTCGAGCTTAGCAGCCTTCTCTTCAGCAGCAGCCTTGATAGCTGCAATCTTGTGAGCCTGCTGACGGAGGTTCTCAGCGAGTACCTTCTTTGCTGATGGAGAAGCAATTACGCCCTTACCCTGTGGGATGAGGTAGTTGCGACCATAACCACTCTTTACTTCTACGATATCGTTCTTGTATCCAAGACCGATAACATCTTCTTTAAGTATAATCTGCATGTTATAGTTCTCCTTTCAATTATTTCATTAAGTCAGTTACGTATGGAAGAAGAGCCAACTGGCGAGCACGCTTTACAGCCTGAGCTACGCGACGCTGGTACTTAAGAGATGTACCTGTGATACGACGAGGAAGGAGCTTACCCTGCTCGTTGAGGAACTTCTTAAGGAACTCTGGATCCTTATAATCAATGTACTTGATACCGCTCTTCTTGAAACGGCAATACTTTTTCTTCTTTGTATCTACTGCTACTGGAGCGAGATAGCGAATTTCTGAATCCTGTGCCATGTCTTATGCCTCCTTGTTTGCTTTCTTGTTACGTCTCTTCTCAGCATAAGCTACACCGAACTTATCCATCTTAGTTGTGAGGAAGCGAATTACCTTCTCATCACGACGGAATGCTGTTTCGAGTTTGTCTACTACTGTTGGCTCACCCTTGAACTCTACGAGGTTATAGAAACCTGTTGACTTCTTCTGGATTGGATAAGCCATTTTCTTAAGTCCCCAGATCTCTTCGTTGAGAATTTCAGCACCATTGTCGGTGAGAACCTTCACAAACTTAGCGACCGCTTCCTTCATCTGATC
>JAKSLI010000071.1 GCA_024401305.1 Bacteroidaceae bacterium
CCTGGCGGTTACATACTTGCCGACAACACTCTTTGGGACGGTCATGTCGTAGAGGAACCAACTCCAACAGACCGCCAAACGAAAGGCATTATGGAGTTCAACGACTTCATTGCTAACGACAAACGCGTTGAGGTTGTGATACTTCCGCTCAGAGACGGACTGACCTTAATCAAAAAGGTGTAAAAACCCGTGCACACATACTATGACCTTGTGCAAGGTGGTTAACTTTTTTTAATGTTTTTCTTGCGTAAGACAAAAAAAGTTTGTTACTTTGCACCCGGAAATTACGAAAAAGTGTAGGATATTCCACTGGATTACCTGCAATTTGGACTATATTTCGTCAAACTAGAACACAAATTTATAAACTAATAAAAATTTACAACTATGACAGAAATCGAAGCTAAAGTAAAGGAAATCATCGTTGACAAGCTTGGTGTTGACGAGGCAGAAGTAACTCCAGCAGCGTCTTTCACTAACGACCTCGGCGCTGATTCACTCGACACAGTAGAGCTCATCATGGCTTTCGAGCAGGAGTTCGGTGTTAGCATCCCAGATGATGAGGCAGAGAAGATCTCTACTGTAGGTGCTGCTATTGAGTACATCCAGAAGGCTCAGGCTTAATCCTTTATTTTAACGGATTAGAAAATAGGAGTTAAAGAGGACTTTTTCTTCTTTAACTCCTTTAATTGATTATTAATCTAAGTTTCGCAAGCTTCGCCTGCGAAGGGTAAAGACTAAAAGCTAAAGGGTAAAGGCTTCCTTCCGGATGGTGCCTTTAGCTTTTACCCTTTAGCCTTTAGCCTCAAGTTGAGTTCGCGAAACTTGAACTAAAAAACAAAATGGAACTTAAAAGAGTAGTAGTAACAGGTCTTGGTGCCGTAACTCCACTTGGTAACGACAAGGATACCACTTGGGAAAACCTTGTGAAAGGCGTTAGCGGTGCCGCTCCTATCACACAGTTCGACTGCAGCCAGTTCAAGACTCAGTTCGCTTGTGAGGTGAAGGACCTCGATATGAATAAGTATTTTGACCGTAAGGAAGCTCGTAAGCTTGACCGTTATACTCAGCTCGCTATGATCGCTGCTGACGAAGCAGTACAGGATAGCGGTATGGATCTCGAGACTGTAAACAAGAATCGCATCGGTGTTGTTCTTGGCGTTGGTATCGGCGGTATGAACACTTTCGAGGCAGAAATCCTCAACTGGGGTAAGTGCAAGGATGCAGGTCTTGGACCAAAGTTCAACCCATTCTTCATCCCTAAGATGATTGCTGACATCGCTGCTGGTCAGGTTTCTATCAAGTACGGTTTCCACGGACCAAACTTCATCACTTCTTCAGCTTGCGCTTCTTCAAGCAACGCTCTCGCTCAGGCATTCAACCTCATCCGTCTCGGTAAGGCTGACGTTATCGTTTCAGGTGGTTCTGAGGCTGCTATCCTCCCTTGTGGTGTAGGCGGTTTCAACGCTATGCACGCTCTCTCTACTCGCAACGATTCTCCTGAGACAGCTTCTCGTCCATTCTCTGCAAGCCGCGACGGCTTCATCATGGGTGAAGGTGCTGGTATGCTTATCCTTGAGGAACTTGAGCATGCTAAGGCTCGTGGTGCTAAGATCTACGCTGAGATGGTAGGTGAAGGCGAAAGTGCTGACGCTCACCACATCACAGCTTCTCACCCAGAAGGTCTCGGTGCAAAGCTCGTAATGGAGGCTGCACTTGAGGATGCAGGTCTCAAGCCAGAGGATATTGACTATATCAACGTACACGGTACTTCAACTCATGTTGGTGACATCTCTGAGTCAAAGGCTATCAAGGAAGTGTTCGGCGATGCTGCTTACAAGCTCAACATCTCTTCTACTAAGTCTATGACAGGTCACCTCCTCGGTGCTGCTGGTGCTGTTGAGGCTATGGCTACTATCCTCGCAGTGAAGAACGACATCGTTCCTCCAACAATCAACCACGAGGAAGGCGACGAAGATCCAGAGATCGACTACAACTTGAACTTCACATTCAACAAGGCTCAGAAGCGTACAGTTCGTGCTGGTATCAGCAACACATTCGGCTTCGGTGGTCACAATGCTTGTGTAGTATTCAAGAAGTACGAAGAATAATCTATGTTTCGCAAGCTGCGCTCGCGAAGACTACAAACTATAGACTACAAACTACAGGCTAACCATCCGGATGGTTGCCTGTACTCTGTACTCTGTAGTCTGTAGCCTCAAGTTGAGCTTGCGAAACTTGAACAACAGAATATGTTACAGAACTTTATTGATAAGATAAAACTCCCTTTCCGCAAGGAGAAGGAGTTTTATTCTGCTATATACGATATACTCGGCTTCTACCCTCACGACATATCTTTATATAAGGTGGCGCTCATGCATAGCAGCATTCGTCATAAGGGCAAGAACGGAAAGCAGGAAAACAACGAGCGACTCGAGTTCCTCGGCGATGCCGTACTTGATGCCGTTGTGGGCGATATCGTGTATAAGCATTTCCAAGGCAAACGCGAAGGCTTCCTCACTAACACGCGAAGCAAACTCGTGCAACGCGCCACTCTCGGCAAACTTGCAGAACAGCTCGGCATAAACAAGCTGATTCTTTCCGCAGGACATTCCAATTCCCACAACAGCTATATGGGCGGCAATGCCTTTGAAGCTCTCATGGGTGCGGCTTATCTAGACCGCGGCTATGACGCCATAATGGATTTTATGCAGAACAGGATACTCGGTGTGTATATTGATCTGGATAAAATGGCAAAGAAGGAGGTGAACTTCAAAAGCAAACTGTTGGAATGGACACAGAAGAATCGCGTGAAGATTTCTTTCGAACTCATCAAGCAGACTGTTGACCAGAAGGATAGCAGCCCGATGTTCGAGTACAAGGTTGTCATCGAGGGCGTTGAATGTGGACGAGGCAAAGGCTATACAAAGAAGGAAAGTCAGCAGAATGCAAGCAAGGAAACCCTTCAGCTTCTCCGCAAGCAGCCTAAGCATGTTGATGCAATCTTCGCTGCAAAGTCAGAACGCACAAAGATGGAGGAAATGCCAGTCATGGAAGTGGTGCCGGAAGTTGGCAAGGTTGACAATAGTCCTCTGATAAACATTAATCCAGCGCCAGCAGAGCAGCAAAAGCCAGCGCCTCAGAAACCGGAACCTTCTCCAGCAAAGAGCAAGAAGGAAATCTCCGACGAGTTTGATCTTTCCGACATCTCACTGAAGGCGAAGAGCCGCGAGGAAATCGTGGCGGAAGCAGAGGCAGCAGCCTTTGCAAGTCTTTGATAACCAGTGTTTTTATACGAACACGAATCTCACGAATTGCACGAATACAATAAGTCAATAAATTTAACTTATTAAACTTGTTTTTTTACCATTCTGATTCGTGAAATTTGTGAGATTCGTGTTCGAAAAAATAAATTATTTGTGCCTATATTTTGTGCTTGATATCATAGTCTTTTTATTGCTCCTTTCTTACAAATTCTTTACATTGAGCAATAAATTGTACTGTTTTTAACTTTTTTTACCAAAATAATATCACGGATTGAACCAAAATTTCTAACTTTGCAGTTGCTCAAAGGAGTAATTGTACCCATACGGGAATGACTTAAATACATTTAATGAGTGACAAGGAATATAAAGAGGCATTAGACTTTATGGAGCAAAGTCTTGTGCATGGCAAAGGAAAAGTTGGCATATTCTGGTATAGTCCAGTTAATAATGCTCTCTTTGGCGTGTATAAAGAATCTCCGTGGGATAAACCTATAAACTGCGGTGGCGGTTTGGTTTCTTGTTCGCTCCTGCATAAGAATCTTTGGAAAAAAGAATTCAATAAGCAGAAATTCACGACAGGTACAGGTCCTTTCATAGGTGACTACAAAGACAAACCTCGTGGAAGGGTGTTCTTCAATCCGGAAACCAAGAAGTTTATTGTCTGCGTTGGCAGTTGGATAAGCGAAAGTCCTGAAGCAATTGACGTTATAGTCGATGAATACGAACTTGAGAATGAAGATTACGAGTTCGCTATTCGTGAGCATTGGGAACTTGGAATGGGTTACGGGGAATAGAAGAATCATGGTGGCGCGGTGCCCTCACCGCACAATGCGCAAGGCGCATATACATTATATAATATTAGGTAATTAACAAACCGCCCCTTGAAGGGCAATAACATAGTGCAGCCAAGCTTGTACTCTGTAGCTTGTAGTCTGTAGCCTTCGCGAGCTTGCTCGCGAAACAAGAATATAGGTAACTAATTAATTAAATCATTATAATAAACAAACTATTATGAAAAAGTATTTACTTTCTCTTTTTGTGAGTATGCTCGCGGTTAGTGGAGCATGGGCACAGGAAATCGTAAGCGCTGAGACTGACGATGTAGAAGGTGCTGAAGTCAGAAGACTTGATGTGGTCATTAGCGGTAACTGGCTTGATGGCGCTAATGCTGAAGCCATGACTAATCTTCTCATTAACACTATCATGGGTTATGATGAAGCTACAGGTACTTTCGTTGACGGTGCAGCTTACACAGAAGTTACAATCAAGTCTAAGGAAGGCGAAACTGTGACTTTGAATCAGGCACTCGTTCAGCAGCTTGTTACAGGTAAGGCTGGTTATGGTGCTGATTTCGGTAATGGTTATGCTCTTGAGAAGAACAAAATTGAGCGCCTTGACCTTAGCGATGTTGCTGTAACTCACTATGTTGGTCATGATGGTGCAGCATCTCCAAACGGTAATGCTACTCTCTACGCAAGAAATGGTGGCTCATGTCCAATTAAGTATTTCGCTATGCCTTCATTCGATGAGACAGTTGAAGGTCAGACTTACTCAGTTCCACCATTTACTATTGCTTGGATGGATCAACTCCATGATTTGATTCTTCCTAAGAACGCAAAGACTCTTGAGACTGCTGCTTTCGCAGGTGTAAATGTTCCAATTATTAAACTTAACATGGGATTGGAATTCATTGGTAACTCTGCATTCTATGCTAGCTCACAGGTAAGCGAGGAAGCTACTCTTGATGTTCCTTCATCTGTAAAGTATATCGGTCCTGGTGCATTCAATTTCCGTAACTTCAGCGATATCTATTTCCATTCAGCACAGGCTCCTATTTGCCCTACAGGTAAGGTATATTGCTCTGATAAAGGAGAAGAATCTACTTTCCTTATGTTCGGTAACTATACAGGTTGGGGTGGTATCACTTATGTAGCCAATACGGAAAATGGTGGCGACAATTACAAGGATAATGGTGTTGCTAACCGTATGAATTATAACAATCAGGACAGCTATTGGTTCACAATGATCCACTTCCCTGCATCTGCTGATGTTCCAAATCTTGACATTAGCTCGTACAAGGATGATACTCGCGTATATAACAAGGTATATGGTTCTATTTATTATGACGTGAATAACGACCAGGGTAATCTTGAAATAGGTGTTCCTGGTAAAGAGCAGGAATATATTGCAAGAGAAAAAGTATGGGCATTCCAAGGTTCATACGACTTTGTAGGACAGGAAGAAGAAGTTCTTTCGTACGATGGAATGGCAACAAGCTTGGCTGGATCTGGTTATGCTGCTATTCCTGCAGAAGCAGTGGGAAAGGGTGTTGTGGACTCTGGTTTTGAAGATACATATCGTGGTCTTAACTATATCTGGCCTTGCCAGGCACAGTACAACCGTGCATACGCAACTGTAGCTAACGGTTTTAACTGGGACGGTGTTACTCCATATCGCCCAGACATAACTTTAGAGCAGTATCTCCTTATGGCAAAGGATGGTCTTGAGTTCAAGGCTACTGATGGAACTATGATATCTATTGCGAGTATGTTCTATACAGACGCATCAGCAGCAGAATATAACGCAGGTCTTGATGGCGCTATTCACGCAGGCGAAGTTAAGGAAACTTATACTCAGGAAGAAGCTGATGCTTATAATGAATCTTTGATGGTTCACGAAGGCGACCCTATTTATTATACAGAGCAAGAAGTTATTGACTTTAATGCAGCTCTTGATGTACCAGGTGCTGTTCATGAGGGCGATTTTAAAGAAACAAAGTATTATACATACGAAGAATGGTTGCTCGTAGCCCCAGATTGGGTAGCAAGTGCAGGTTGGACAAAAGAAAAATATGAAGCTTCTGTTGAAAACGCGAAGACTAACCCATACGAGTATTTCCCAGCCCCTTATAAAGTGGATGTATATTACACAAAGGAAGAGGCTGCTGCAGCTAACGCAGATCTTGAAGGTGCTATCAGCACTTCTGATGTTAAGTATTATCTCACAGCAGAACAGGCTGCTGAGATCAACGCTAACAACCCTAACCTTGTAAATGCAGGTGATCCTAAGTCTTATTACACTGAGGCTGAGGCCCTCGCTCACAACGCAGGTCTTGATGATGCAGTAAAGTTTGGTGATCCTGTAGAGGGTGCTCCTGACTACACAGACGAATTCTCTAAGATTGCATTCCAGGGAACTCGCCGTTGCGTATTCGCTGATAATGCTGGTGGTGGTGACTACTATGATACACATGTTCCTACTTCAAAGGCTTGGTGGACAATCTGTCTTCCATTCGATTTGACAAAGGATCAGATTGACAAGTACTTCGGTAAGGGTACTCACGTTTGTCTCTTCAACAAGGTTGACCGTGAGATTAAGCAGTTGCCAGAAAAGTCAATACTTAAGTTCTACTTCACTGATGACCAGTATTCAAAGGCTGCTAAGGGTAATGACGTAGTTCTTCAGGCACACGTTCCTTACATGATCTTCCCTACAAAGGAAGGTGAGAACGGTACAGAGGCTTCAATCGCTAAGATTCCTATGAGCGAGTACTCTACAAAGCCAGGTAGCCCTGAACCTACTATCGTAAAAGCTAATGATTATGCTGAATATGCAGGTACCGACCATACAGAATACCGTTTCGTTGGTAACTACGACACAAAGCTCCCTATAGTGGCTGAAGATGGTTCTGTAACAACTACTGACGTTGTTGTTCCTCAGTATAGCTACATCTACGCTAAGAAGTCAACTGCTACAGGTAAGCACCCATATCAGTTCTGGTTCACTCAGAATGGAAATATCAAGTGGGCTCCTAACAAGTGTGTCATCCAGTCAACAGCTGCTGACCGTGGTTTGCAGGATCAGGAAACATTCTTCAAGATAGTTGAGAACGGCGTAAATCCAGAAGATCAAGTTAAGCAGATGACAATCCTTCTCGGTGATGAGATTGACGACGATGCAAATGAAATTGAAGTTGTATTCATTGCAGGTGATGGTGAGAACTCTGAGGTAATCTACAACCTCAACGGTCAGATGATTCGCACAGCTCCACAGAACGGTGTTTACATCAAGAATGGTAAGAAGTATATCGCTCGCTAATTGTTATTGTTAAAAAGGTAATTAATTAAATTTAAAGATCAAGATACAATGAAAAAGGTATATATTCAGCCATCTCTTCACCGTCACGTTCTTAAGATAGAAGGTCAGATTCTTATCACAACTCCTGGTGGACATGCTTCAGAGGAGCACTATGGTGAAGAAACATCAGAGAACCCAAGTACTGACTATGAGGATACTCCACATATTCCAGGTACAGGTGGTGATAACGGTTTCATCATGGGTGCACCAACCAACAAGAGAACAAACTAATCTCTCTATGAACATCAACTCTTCTAGGCGGTGCAATCGCCGCCCAGAAGGGAACTACAATAAATCCCTGCGAAGCAATTCGCAGGGATTTTTGTTTGATTTATGGAAAGATATCTTCGTTAGGATTTAAATCTCACGTAAATCTTGTTATAAATCTCGCGTAAATGGATTGGGATTATTTATTTTGAGACGTCGCGTTGCTCCTTGAATCTTACCATAAATCCACCATAAATCTATTTATAAATCTTTTCTATCATTCCCTTTGTTAATATAAATGAAGGGAATGATATACAAGTTGTCTCTGTTTTTATTATCAAGAATTTGAGAATTAGAGAATTTTCAACTAGCTGTAATCTTATAATTCTTTTGAATTCATTTGAAAGAGAGAACCATCCGGAAGGAAAATTCTCTAATTCTCTAATTCTTGATAAAAATAATTATCGATATTTATTTTGCAAGGACAACTTGTATATTACTGCCTAAATGAATTTTGAAGAAAACCCGTCACCCGTCACGCGGTGATTGTAAAGCGTTGATAATCAGGGTTATGGGCGCCTTGCTGGGCATTTGACCCGTCACGCAACTGTCACAATCTGTCACGCGCGCATGAATATCTGGTCAATAAATTATACTTATAAGACTGATGCAGATAGAAGATATAAGTATAATAAGTTAGATTTATTGATGTTTTATACAAGCCCCAAGGGGAATGTGACAGGTCGTGACAGGTCGTGACGGGTCGGAGAAACCCGTCACGGACCTAACGGGTTTACTGTCAGATGGTTATCCTAGTATCGTGACGGGTGACGGATTCTTGGCGAAATTCATTTCTGTTAGATAATGTCCAACCGCGAATTTCCCTAAGGAATAATTTATTATCTCACGGAGATAATTTCAAAACTCACGGTAACTTGACCCAAAACTCAGCGGAACTCGATCCAAAAACCAGCGGAACTCGACCCGTAATTGACGGTAACCTAACCCTTCTTCAGAACGTAAGTAGCGTTACTTCCCAGTTCGCAGATATCTTTGGCAAGAGCATTGAGGTTATGGAAACGCTCGTAATCAGAAGAACCTTGCAGGTCCTCTTGCCATGGTGCTAAAATTAATAGGGAGCCTGTTGCACAGGCTTCAAAGCGGCTCTTTTCCGGCTTCCAGAATCTGTTGATCGGCTCTGCCTGCAAGTGAATGAGGCGAAGGTTGTACCGCAAACACTCGTTCTTTATGCGTTTCTCACATTCGCTTATGCCTGGTGTGACAAGGACATCGCCTTGAATAGCCGTTTCAATCAGGCGCTTGCTTTCGGTTTGCCAGTATAAGGTCTGTTCGGTAGGGATAAGGGGGGAGTGGATGTTAGGCTGACGCCTAACACACAGGGGCGCAGAGGGAGCCTGGGAGGTGTTTGTTTCGTGGGTGTTTGTTTCGCGGGTGTTTTTGTTGCGGTCGTCTATCATTTTGCGATGGAAGAACACTTGGATCTTTTCGGGATGGCGCAAAAGGAGAAAGTTCCCAAAAGCGCCATAGCGTATGCCGTTGATCTCTAAACACAAAGCCCTTTGCATCACTTCGATATGCGTATGCCTTATAAGCCACCGGAAAGGATTGGCTGATAGATATGCCTTCCAGTTTTCCAACTGGCCGCTTCGCATAAGGATGCGGTCGTTGTAATTATCTTCAAAAAGAGAGCCTTGCCCAGCAGCTCTACTTACCCCTCCCTTAAAAGCGCCGATGATTGTTCCGAGAGTTTTCTTTTGAGGCAGTTGAGCATTTATACGCAGTATAAGATGAATATGGTCCGGCATTATGCAGGTCTTCCATACCTCAACCATCGGAAAGAAAGAGTGGATTTTAGGGATTTCTTCATAAAGAACCTTCTGCCCTAAAGGAGAGAGGATTGTCATGGGGTAGTCATGATCATTCGGGGAAGCCTTTATGTTGCCATCTACATAACCGAAAACAGGCTTCCGCCCTTCTATTACCACCGTAACCATGTAAGTGCCGATATCGTTGTAGTTGTGAGTACGATGACGGCGCTTTTGGTTGTGTTCAGTTTCGTACCTCCAGCCCTTGTCTTTTATGTATTGAGGTTTCTTTTTCATAGGTAAGGATTATTCTTGGGGGGGGATTACGATTGGCTGACGCCAATCGCACAGGGGCGCGCAGGGCGCTTCTTCTTGTGGGTGCTTCTTTCAAGCGATGCGGGCGCTTCATGGTGCTTCTTCTTGCGGGGGCTTCATGGGCGCTTCTTTCAAGCGATGCGGGCGCTTCTTCATGCCCCTGTGTCAGTGGCGTTAGCCGCTGATTGGAAATAAATGCGCCCTCGCTCTTTAGCCTCGCTCTTACTGTTCTGCCGCAAAAACCAGGCAACTCCAGTTTTCGTCTTCCTTTGATTGCAAGAGAGTGAGGGATAATGATTCTGCTTTTTGCGTTAGCAGTGGCACGTCCTCCTGATAGAAACCGGAGAGGATGAGTTTGCCGTGTGGCTTCATCTTGCTGACGAATGCGGGCATGTCGTTGAGAAGGATGTTGCGGTTGATGTTGGCGAGGACGTAATCGAACTGCTCGTCGATGCTGTCCAGAACCGATGCGTCACCCAGAAAAACCGAGATTTGTTTTTCTGGAATACCGTTGAGCTCGGCGTTGTGGCGGGTGTTGTTTACGCTCCATTCGTCGATGTCGTAGCCTGTCGCCTTGAGTGCACCGAGCTTGAGCGCTGCGATGGAGAGTATGCCGCTGCCGCAACCGCAGTCGAGAACGGTCTTGCCTGTAAGTTCTTCGCACTGAAGGGTGCTGGCTATCATGCGTGTCGTGTTATGACCGCCAGTGCCGAAAGCCTGTTTAACGTCGATTGTTATGCCGAGCTGCTGGCAGATGTCCGATTGCTCGAGCGACTGTTCCCACTGCTCATTCCAGTTCTTGTCCTCTGCCTCGCGTACATTATAATAAATATGCACACCCTCGAAAGGAATCGAGTCGAGAGTTTCCTTCAGTTGATCTTCGCTGAAAAGCGACTGCTGGACATACGCGGAGAAGCATGAGAAAGGGGCATACGGATGCTCCTTGCGGTAGTCCTTGAGAAGAACACCGCTTTCTGTCATTGCGTTTTCTGCATCGTCCTCAAACGCCTCGTAACCGATGTCCGCAAGATAAGTCTTCAGGATGTCGGAAACCGGGTCTGTCAGTGCCGCGTCGTCGCAAGCAATAGCTATGTTAGTGATGAAGTACTTCATAATTATGTGATAATAAGTCAGATTTATTGATGAATATTTGGTCAATAAATTATACTTATAAGACTTATTGAACCAGCACCTTTCTTCCGTTAATAATATAGATACCTGGCTTCGTGATTTCGCGAATCCTTTGGCCGTAAATGGTGTAGATGCCAGTGAGCTTATTCTCGTTTACAACAGCATTCTTGATGGCTGTCGGTGCGATGCCCTTGTACATCTGCACAGGCTGCTGTCCGCTCTTGTAGCATGCAAAGCGAGGATTGCTTGGATTGTACTGTATGAACCTGCCCTTCACGCCATTGTTTTCGATGATGGCATTGCCCGAATTGAACGTGATGTTCCACTTCTGGTTGTCTGCTTCCGCAGATTCTACGCTGTAAAGCTTGTTGTTTGAGCCGGAATATGAGAGATAGCTTTTTTCCGTTTCATCCTTCAAGGTATAAGCGCCAGCCTGACCGCCGAGAATGAATGCATGAGACAAACCCTCGCCGGTGGCAGTCTCGATGGTGTTATCGCTTATCTTTACGGAAACGTATGTGCGGATGTCCGTGCTTGTGTTTGCCATCGCGAAGTTATTCCCTTCGTTGACAATAAGATACTTGCCTCCAACAACAAGTCCTGAAGCATCAGTAACCTTTACGAACTTCGTGTAAGTTGCGCCAGGATCCTCGTCGTCGCCTGGAGGAGTTATCGGATCGTCATCATCATCGTCATCGCCGCCAGTACCAGGGGTGTCCGGAGTAGTGGTGTCTGGGGCCTGGTAGTTCTGCGAATCAAATGCAATATCCTTGTAAGTTCCCCAAACATACTGCTCAAGACCAGGGTAGTCAACGTATGGGTTGCGATTATGCTGGAGCTTGTAAACGCCGTTGTTGCGGTCTATCTCCTTCTGGCTTACAGGATCTTCCTTCGCCCAACGGAGCAGCATCTTCAAAGCCCAATCCTTGTAGGCTGGGTATTTGTTGCCGGCAAGCATTGGACTTGACCATGACGAAATCTGACCCTCATAGCGCGTAGCCATGTAGAAATATATGCGGGCGAAGTCGCCTTTGTATTCGTCGTTAGGTTCGAAGACTGTGCCAGAATAGCCAAGCGCACTGTTACAACCGCCAACCTTCGAGAAAGCGCCGTTGCTTTCGTAGTTTACGGAAGCCACCTCGCCAAAAGGATAGTTGGAGCGGCGGTTGTTCACATATCCGTCGGTAGGCACTACATGAACGAGGTCGGAATACATCGGTTTGCCTTCGTTGAACCAGCTCTTAGGGAAAGAGTGCTCGCGGTTATATATATCGCCTTCACCATGATAGTTGCCAGAATGACCTCTGTCCGGGTCAAAGTTGGTGCAATTTGAGTACATGTCCCAGATCTTCCCGTCCGGGCGAAGGTCTGTTGTCTTGTAAGCAGCCCAAAGTCCGTCGTATGAGATGGTGTTGAAACCGCTTGATATGATTTCGCCGAGTGCGGTCTTCAGCGCAGAACCTTTCTTTCCGTCTGCATTGGAATAGTAGCCTTCAGGGGCTTGTGCAAATGCGTAATTTGCAGCGAATAAGAAGGCAAGTAAGATGAACTTGCTTATGTTGTTTGACTTTTTCATGAGATAGACTTTTCAAAAAGTGAGTTTATATACGTGCAAAGTTATTGTAATATTTTGATTTATGCAATAAAAACAAGATGCGCATAGAGACTTACAATTAAGAATTGATGCGTTTTTTTGCTTTTTATTTGGTTATTCTCTCACTTAATCGTAACTTTGCACCCAAATGGATGTAAAGAAACTCATACCGATAAAACAGAAGTACGGCATCGTGGGCAACTGCGATGGGCTGAATCGTGCCATAGACATTGCGCTCCAGGTGGCACCGACCGACCTTTCCGTGCTTATCATCGGTGAGAGTGGAACCGGTAAGGAAGTCATTCCGCGCATCATCCATGACAACTCTCCACGCAAGCGCAAGAAACTCTTTGCCATCAACTGTGGCGCCATTCCTGAAGGAACTATCGACGGAGAACTCTTCGGACATGAGAAAGGTGCATTCACGGGAGCGGTAGGGGAGAGCGAGGGCTACTTCGGTTCAGCCAATGGCGGCACGCTTTTCCTTGATGAGGTTGGCGAACTGCCGCTGCCTACCCAGGCAAGACTGCTTCGTGTGCTTGAGACTGGCGAATACATCCGAGTGGGCGGGCAGAAGGTCCTGAAGACCGATGTGCGCATCGTTGCGGCAACAAATGTCAATCTGCAGAAGGCCATCAGCGAAGGAAAGTTCCGCGAAGACCTGTACTATCGCTTGAATGCCATACAGATGAAGTTGCCTCCACTGCGCGAAAGAGGCGATGACATCCTGATGCTTTTCCGCTTGTTTGCTGCACAGACAGCAGAGAAATACAAGCTTCCGCTCATCTCCCTTGATGAAGCAGCAAAGCTCCAGATGCTAAACTACAAGTGGCCGGGCAATATCCGCCAGTTGAAGAACATCACCGAGCAGCTTGCGGTTCTCGTGAACAAGAAGGTATTGTCGGTTGAAGACATCTCGGAGTTCGTGCCAAGAAACGAGGACTCCACAGCACTCACCAAGACACGGCCTGATGGCGCCGACCACAGCTATCGCAGCGAACGCGAGGCACTCTTCGCAATGATCTTCGAACTTCGCAACCAAATATTCCATCTTTCGAACGAGATTGACAATATCAAGCGTGAGTTGAATATCGAAGATGTGAAATTGATTGAATAAAGACCCCTCCAAACCTCCCCACAAGGGAGGCTTTCGTAAAAATGATAAAGCGTATATTGGAATCTTCAAAGGGTAATTTGTCATTACTCATTACTCATCTGTCATTAGTCATCACCCTTCTGGCAGTCTTCTCTTGCACCATTAGCTACAAGTTCAATGGTGCGAGCATAGACTATACCAAGACGAAAACCATTACATTGGCAGATTTCCCTATACGCTCAAGCTATGTTTGGGGACCTATGGCACCGATGTTCAACAACGAACTGAAGGACATATTTGCCAGTAACACCAAGCTTCAGCAGGTTCGCCGTAACGGTGACTTGATGATCGAAGGCGAGATCACGCAATATTCGCAGCGCAACAAGGGCGTGAACGGCGAAGGACAGTCTTCTATGGCTGAACTTTCCATGACTGTCAATGTGCGCTTTACGAACAATAAGAACCATGTGGAAGACTTTGAGCGACAGTTTACTGCCACCGCTTCATACGAGACAACCCAGCAACTCTCTTCTGTGCAGGAAGAACTCGTGACCCAGATGGTGAAGGAACTTACGGAACAAATCTTCAACGCAACAGTGGCCAACTGGTAGTTGGAACACTAAACACTAAGCACTAAACACTAAACACTAAGCACTAAATCGAATTAGTAACAACCAAAAAACAAAGCCAAATCTTGCTGACAGAACTTATAAATAATCCGCATCTCCTTGATAAGCAGACTCTTCTTGAGTTGCGCGAGTTGGTAGCACAATATCCGTATTACCAACCGGCACGACTCCTCATGCTGAAGAATCTGTACATCCTGCATGATACTTCCTTCGACGACGAATTGAGACGCGCGTCACTTTATGTGCCTGACCGCCGGAAACTCTTTGAACTCGTTGAGGCTAAGCATTATGACCTAAAGGCAGAGCAGCAGGAAACTGAAGGCAAGATGAATGCTTCGCGTACATCTTCTCTTATAGACAAGTTCCTCGATTCCATTCCGGAAGATCATACGGAGCAGAAACATAAGCCATTGCCATGGTATGTATCGAACGACTATATGCAACTTCTTGCCGACGAAGAACCGCTTATCCCGTTGCCAAGCGAAAGTGCACAAAGTCGCCACGATTCAATCATTGAAGGCTTCCTCAACCAAGGGGGCAAGGTTGTGCTTCCTGAGATCACGGCAGAAGAGGAAAAGGCAATCGTCGATGCCATACAGTTGAGCAGCAATGAAGAGGAATATATTGAACCTGTTAAGAGCGTTCAACTGAAGAAAAAAACATACGAAAATCCGCAATTAAGCGAGGAATTGGCACAAAAATACATTAAGCAGGGCAATTATTTGCAAGCTAAAGAGATTATTACGCAATTAAATTTGGAGAATTCCGAAAAAAACATTTACTTTGCAGACCAAATACGCTTCTTGGACAAGCTTATAAAGCTTACAAGTTGACGAAATAAACACTAAACACTGAACACTAAACACTAAATCGGATTAGTGAAAACCATAAACTGAAAACTAAAAACAAAATCCAAATATGTATACACTATTTGTAATCCTTATCGTTATCGCTGCCGTACTCATGATTGGCATTGTGCTTATCCAGGAGTCTAAGGGTGGCGGTCTCTCTTCAGGCTTTAGCAGCGGCAACCAGATCATGGGTGTTCGCAAGACTACTGACTTCGTAGAGAAAACTACTTGGGCACTCGCTGCTTTCATGGTAGTTGTTAGCGTTGCATGCGCTTACACTGCACCTAAGGCTGCTTCTGATGCAAGTGTTATCCAGAACATGGCTACACCTCAGCAGCAGAAAACTTCACCTACTAACCTTCCTGGCTTCGGCGCATCTGAGCAGAAGGACGCTCCTGCAGCAGACGCTAAGGCAGAGGCTGCACCAGCTGAAGAGGCTCCTGCAGAGGCTGCTCCTGCTGAAAACGCAGAGGCTCCAGCAGCTAAGTAAAGGGGAGTTTGCAGTTGCAGACAAAATAAAAACCCGTCTTCCGCAGAATGTGGAAGGCGGGTTTTTTGCTACTTGCAATTAGCAAAAGAGCTTCAAAATGAATATTTTTTCAAAAAACTCACAGTTTGTTTTCGCTATTATTATATTATTTCGTAAATTTGCAACGATTTTAAGAGCTTGTAGTGGATAACGCTGCCCTTGAAACAAACACTTAAGGTAAAAATTTTAAATACTTCAATAAATTATGGCATTAGATTTAACACAGTATGGCATCACTGGTTCTACAGTGATTGCACACAACCCTTCTTACGAAGTACTCTTCGA
>JAKSLI010000072.1 GCA_024401305.1 Bacteroidaceae bacterium
TAATGGTTGCAGGAGATTTTTGTATTTACATGGTTCTGATGATGGTATGCTAACGCTATATAATTTGCCGAAAACATTAGCTCTTCTCCTACTATCATGTCATAATCTGTAATGCTTAAAATTCCCCTGTTTTGAGATAAAATTGCAGCCACTTTGCAGCCACTTTTGGTTATTTATAAAAAGTGGCTGCAATTTTTAAGTAATCAGCTGTGTTTTAGACTGATGCGTCTGCACAAACAATCAACAAACAATGGAAAAACATTGTACTACCGTTTACTTCCTGTTGAAAAAGACCAGGAAGGACAAAAATGGTGACTCTCCCATTGATGCTTGGATAGCTGTAAATGGAGAGCGAACCTCTTATTCTACAGGTAAAAAGGTAAAAGTTTCAGAGTGGGATGAAAAGAAACAACTTGTAAAAGGAACATCAGATAAAGCAAACCTGATTAACGAGTATCTTTATCAGCTTCGTAATAAAATCTTTCAGAAGGAGATTGAACTGATGGAGAAAGGTTTTATGCTCACTCCCACATTGTTAAAGGATGCTGTTAATGACCATGTAGAGGCTGTCAATCAAAAAACGCTAATGCAAGTGTTCAACGATTTCCAGACAATGCGCAAGCCACTTATTGGAAAGAAGATTGCCAAAGACACCTATGAGGACAATGATTTGACAGGTAGATACATCAAAGAATTTATGAAGAAGCAGTACTGCAATAATCGCCCCAACCTCTGTAGTCATAAAACAATAAGAGCTCCGCAGAAATCTGCGGAGCTCTCGTTTAGTGTCCTTTCGGTTGTATCTTTTGCGACACTTGTCCAATTTATTAACATTGGAGTCACATCGCCATGAAAAGAGGTGCGAAATTATTCGTCATCGTCTTCGTCCTCTTTCTTGCTGGACAGACGGTCGTGTATGCTCTGGAAAACGATGTAGAATGCAGGTGTCGTGAACAGCAGCGATGTAGTACCTACAGCCATACCACCGATAACGGCGTATGCAAGTGACCAGTTACCGCGAGCTCCTGCACCAGCCTCAATGGCAAGCGGAATCATACCGATGATCATGGTCATGACGGTCATCATGATAGGGCGCAGACGGTCCTTTGCTGCACCGACAGCAGAATCCATGATAGAGTGTCCCTCAGCATGGTGCTGTACAGCAAACTCCGTAATGAGGATGGCTGTTTTTGCAACAAGACCAATGAGCATGATGACACCAGTCTGCAGATATACGTTGTTACCATTGCCGAGGAGTATCTCCAGAGGCTTGACAAACAGGTATGAGCCAAGCAATGCGAATGGTATGGTAAAGATTACTGCCCATGGAATCCATACGCTGTTATAGAGACATGCAAGGATGAGGAAAATGAGTAGGATACAGATACCGTAGATGAATACGGTCATATTGCTCTTGGAGTTTGCTACCTCCTCACGTGCCATACCAGAGAATTCATATCCGTAGCCCGCAGGGAATACTTCTTCTGCAATACACTCCACTTCCTTGTAAACGTCAGATTTTGTAGCACTTTCGCCAGGCATTGAGCTGACCTGAATGGCTGGGAAGATGTTGAAGTGCTTCTCAAATGACGATGCTAGCTTTGGTGTAAGGCTTGCAAACTGGCTTATAGGAGCCATCTCGCCAGAACCTGTGCGGACATATATCTGTGTGAGCGCGCTCTCGTCCTTACGGAACTCCGGCGATGCCTGGATGTTGAGCTGATATACCTTGCCATACTGGGTGTAGTTGCCTACGTATGAACCTGCGAGGTATGTACCGAGTGTCTGAAGCACGTCGGCAGGTGACACTCCGTATCTCTTGCATTGTTCTGCATTGACGTTGACGTCATACTTTGGATAGTCCGTAGAATAAGCCGTAGCGGCAAAGGCTGTCACTGGTGACTCATTGAGCTTCCTGATGAACTCGTCTGCATATTTCTTGAACACCTCCTGATTGCCCGTACCAGTACGGTCCTGCAGGTAGAAGTCGATGAACGAACCTGAGCCATAGCCAGGAATCTGAGGCATCTGGAAAGCCTGAACTGTAGCCTCTGGCACTGCCTTCGCTACCATTGCGGGGAAGTCAACGTATGGAATGATGATACCACTGAAGGCAGAACGCTCCTCCCAGTTCTTGAGACGAACGATGACGGTACCGAAGTTTGAACCAGCACCTGATGCCATGCCATAGCCTGAAACGCAGGTGTAAGACTCCACCTCAGGAATCTGCTTTATCACATCCTCAACCTTATGCAGCACCTTGTCCGTCTCGTTGAGGTAAGTGCCAGGAGCGAGGGCAACGTCAACGAGCATTACGCCCTGATCCTCTTCTGGCACAAGGTCTTCCTTAGCATTTGCCATCATAAACACCATGCCGGCTACGGCAACCAACAGCACGATGAACGACATAGCCGGACGCTTGATCCAACGTTCTATGGCACTGTTGTATTTGCCGGATATTGCGGTATATGAAGCATTGTATGCCTTACGGACATAATAGTCAAGGGATTTCTTCTGTGACTCTTCCTCTGTAGCCTTGAGCATAATGGCACATAGAGCAGGACAGAGAGTGAGGGCACACACCATTGACAGGCCTACGGAAGAGGCGATGGTAACACCAAACTGAGTGAAGAAGGTACCCGATGTTCCAGGCATGAAGGTCACAGGAATGAACACCGCCATGAATACCAGCGTACATGAGAAGATAGCCATGTTCACCTCCTTCATCGCATCACTCGTAGCACGGCGTGCCGACTTGTAGCCACTCTCCAGTTTCGCCATCACTGCTTCCACAACCACAATGGCATCATCCACCACCGTACCGATGGCAAGCACGAGTGCAAAGAGCGTCAGCAGGTTAAGAGAGAAGCCAGCAAGCTTTACCACAACAAACGTACCGAGCAGGGACACCATAATGGATATGGACGGAATTATGGTAGCCTTGAAGTTCTGGAGGAAGAAATAAACGACCAGCACCACGAGTATGATTGCTATGACAAGAGTCTCTATCACGGAATGCATGGATGCGTTGAGGAAGTCGTTGGAACACTCCAGAACGTCAAACTCCATACCCTCTGGCAGCTCTTTCTTTACCTCGTCAAACATGGCAAAGATATTCTCATTAACCTCTGTGGCATTGGCGCCAGGAGCTTGGTTGACGATGAACATTGCCACTGGCTGACCATTGGATGAACTGCGGAAGCTGTAGAACTTACTGCCAAGTTCTACGTCTGCAATATCGCAGATACGCAGTACAGAGCCGTCAGGCATAGACTTGACAACAATCTGTCGGAACTCATCTATGCTCTGCAGCTGTCCTTTATACTCAATGTCCATTTTGTATGTCTCACCCTCAAAACCACCAGTAGGTGTTACGATGTTCTGCTCAGTGAGTACCTCTGCTATCTCATCAGGAGTAATCTTGTACATTGCCATCACGTTTGGTCGCAGCCATACGCGCAGGGCATATGTATTGCCCAGCAGCTGTACATTGCCTACGCCGGAGATTCTCTTAAGCTTCGGCATTACGTTTATGTCAACATAATTGCTGATGAAACTCTCGTCAAACTTGCCGTTGGTACAGCGCAACTGTGAAATCTGCAGTATGGAGTTCTGATTCTTCTCCGTTATCACACCTACCTTGGTTACCTCAGCAGGCAATGTTCCCAAAGCCTTCGACACTCTGTTCTGCACATTGACACAAGCCATATCAGCGTCGGTGCCCTGCTTGAACACTACATTTATCTCTGCCGAGCCACTGGCATCAGCAGTGGAATAGATGTAGTCCATGTTATCTACACCGTTAACCACGTCTTCAATAGGCATGATGACCGACTTCATCACGCTGTTGGCATCAGCACCCGTGTAATAAGCCTGGATACGTACCATTGGAGGAGCGATATCAGGATACTGTTCTATTGGAAGTGACGTGAGAGAGATGACTCCGGCGAGTGTCATCAGCACTGCTATCACTCCTGCCCACACAGGGTGAGTGACAAAGAAATTGTGCTTTTTCTTTTCCATTTTAAATAAATTGTAAATGGTAAATTGTCAAAATCGTAAATTACCTGACTTTCTGTCCTTCCTGAATACGAGCCACACCGTCAGTAACAATCTCGTCGCCATTCTTCAGCGCATCGCTCGTCACGATATACTCCTTGCCATCATCAGTAGGAACGACATCAACGACCACGCCCACTGCCTCGTTGTTCTTATTCACCTTGAATACAAGGTACTTGTTCTGCAGTTTCTTACATGCTGTCTGCGGTATTACGAGAACATTGTGCAGATGGTCAGGGAAGATTACAGATGCTGTATTGCCTGCGTGAAGGATAAGGTTTGGATTAGGATATGAAACCTCACAGAGAACAGTTCCCGTATTGGAATCCACCGTTCCACCAATATTGATGACCATACCTATCTTATCGTATATCACACCATCCTTCATGCGTAGCTTAATGTTGTTGAACACATCTTTCACCGTACGTCCCTTGCTATCCTGAATACCCTTTGGACCGCCGGTTAACTCCGTACTGCGGAACAGGTTGGTATATGTATCCTCTGTTATAGAGAATCGTGCACGGATTCTGGTCTGGTCTGTAATACTCAATACGCCGTCAGACATTCCAGGAGCGATAAGCAGTCCTATGTCGTCACTCATACGCGTTACGACACCAGATATCGGAGCTACCACGGTACAGTGAGCAAGGTCTGTCTTTGAATGCTGCAGTGCAGCATTTGCCTGCGCCAGCTGAGCCTGTGCCATGAGGTAGCTGTTCTGAGCTGTCTTCATCACATAGTCGCTCACGATCTTCTTCTCATACAGTTTCTGCTGTGACTCATACTGCAGCTTCGCAGTACTGAGTGCTGCCTCTGCTGCCTTCACGTTGGCGGCATCAGACTCCACCATCAATCGATATGGAGTAGGGTCGATAGTGATGAGCGCCTGTCCTTTCTTCACAAAGTCACCATTGTTATAATGACGCTCCAGGATTCTACCCTCTACCTGTGGGAAGATAGTAACATCCTTGTCACCCACCAATGTGGCAGGAAACGCATAGTTTATTTCTCGCGACTGAGGAGCGAGTTTCATTATCTCGAACTTCACAACATCCGTTGTCTGCTCCTGTTCTTTCTTTTCTCCGCAGGCAACAAGCATCACCGATGCTGTAGCCACTGCCATCAATGTTTTAATTTTCATATCTTGTAATCAATATTTTTCTTTTTTATATAACAAAAGTTATTCGGGGCATCGTTGTTAACTGCTAACTGTTAACTGTTAACTCAGCTACTTACCCCCCAACGCAGCATACAGTTCTACGATAGCCTGCATACCCGACACCTTATTTAATACTTCAGCATTCTTTGCCTGCAGCAAGTCCTGCAGGGAAGTGAGCACCTCCAGGTATGTAGCCGTGCCGTGGTTCATCAGTTCCTGATTTGCCATGACAGCATCGCTGAGAGCAGCTATCTGTGCGTCAATATGTGGTTCCTTATCCTTTGCCTTCTGACATTTGCTGAGCGCATTCGTCACCTCATGCCCAGCCTTGATAACAGTTTGGCGGAATTCCTCCACAGCTATTTGCTGCTCCAGTTTGCTCACCTTCAGATTGGCACGCAGGCGACCACCCATGAATATTGGCTGTACCAGCGAACCGATACCTTCTATGAACCAAACCTTCGGGTTGCCTATTTCGTCAGAAGCAAGACGCTGCCATCCACCATTGGCAGTAAGGGACAGAGCAGGATACAGAGCGCCCTTGTCAAGTAGCACGTCATAGTATGCCATTTCTATCTTACGCTCAGCTACTCTCACGTCAGGACGCAGACGAAGAAGGTCTGCAGGCACACCCGTGCCTACCTTCGATGGCATCACCACCCCTGCCATCACTCCTCTCTCTATGTGATGGTATGGCTCGTCGAGCAATTCACATATTGCGTGTTCCTCAGATATTATAGCGTTGTCCAGCTCAATGAGATTCACCTTGAGCTGCTCCAGCTGCGCCTTCGTCTGGTTCACCGCCGTGCTCATATACATACCTGTCTCATACAGAGTCTGCACACTCTCGTATGTCTTCTCATACAAGGCAATCATCTCCTGCTGTATCTCCTTCTGCTTGTCCAGTGCGAGGAGATCGAAGTAAAGAGTGGCGATGGATGATACCAAGCGACATTTCACTGCCTGGTCAAAGTCCTGAGCATAATCCAACGAAGCCTTTGCCTTGCGTCGGCTGTTCGTTGTGCTGGCACCGAATACATCAAGCTGCCAGTCAAGCTGCACAGGCAGGCTATATGTAGTGTTTGAACTTATATTGCCCAGCTTCTGCATCTGTACATTTGGTGAAAAGGCTACCGTAGGCAGATAAGCAAGACGCGAAGTCTTATATCCCACCTCTGCCTGTTGTATTCTCAGCAATGCTGTTTTCGCCTCAGTGTTGTTTGTCAGAGCATTGGAAATAAGATTCTGCAGCTTTGCATCTGTAAACATCTGCTGCCATTCCGTTTCGGCAATATTACACGTGCTATCAACAGACGCCACGCCATAAACATTGTCGGGAACGCTACTCTTGCTCTCATACTTCTGGTACAATCCGCAACTGCTGAACAGCACAGAACAGAGGGCAACTGTCATAAACGAATTCTTCATCTTTTCTTAGAATTTCTTTTTTTATTTTATACTTACATTACTTAAGGTGCTTCCTGTCTGTGATATACTCTATTACCAGTATCAGCAGCCAGAAGAGCATTACGGTATATTCCCATTCCTCTGCGAGTTTCTCGTTGGAGTTTCCTTTGGCAATCTCAATATAGACGGCCGCCATGGCGACGCCTGTAGTAATCACCAGATTGGCCATGTCAATGATGAGTAGTCTTACGCGCTCAGCCTTCAATGTACGGCCTTTTACCACGTACACCAGACATCCGATAATTACCATGACAAGGAAGAACGTAACTCTCATCTCTGTAAAGCCATCAAGCATAGTCTTTTGTCCCCACTCTGCTATTTCGCCATTCAGGTTGAACAACAGGGGTACATAATCTGGCAAATGGTCGAATTCCTCCTGAAGAAAGAATACTTCATACAACAACGCTACCACGGACATCGCTACTGCTGACCATAAGCGGCAATTGATGCCTTCCCTGCTTCGGGCTGTCAAATACGTTAGTATTTTTTTCATCTCTTATTTTGTTGGATATACCTGCTTACCCTCGAAGAAGGTATTGGTAACGTTGGCGGTGTGAATCTGGCTGACGGGACAGGACTCGTCCATCACGTCCTTGTTGACGATGACGAAGTCTGCATACTTGCCCACCTTGATGCTGCCGCGCTCCTTCTCGGAGTGCATCTGGTATGCACCGTTGATGGTCAGAGCCTTGAGCGCCTGCTGGCGGTTGATGAGTTCTGCAGCCCAGAAAGGCTTGTCATTCTTACCAGGCATTACGCCCGTGCAGGCAATCTCCATCATGTCGAAGGGCTTCTCTGAACTGCCTGAGAGGGCAGGGTAGTCGGTATGTGCAGACATGATGACGCTGTTGTCGAAGTATGACTTTATGGGATACATCTTTGTCACGTATTCCTCAGGGAGTGTCTGGCGAAAATTTTCCAAGGCTATATCAGAACAAAAGTGCCAATGGAAACCTGATGTCACCACGATGTCGTTGTCAGCCATGACCTTATAGTCGGTATCAAGGACGTTACGTACGTGTACCAGGGTATTGCGCATTTCCTTCTTGCCTGATGCTGCAAATGCTTCTACTGCAAGGTGAATACCCAGGTCGCCCATGGCATGTACGTGCATAGTGTAGTTGTTGCCATTGACTTGGGCTGTGATTTTCTTGAAATCCTCAAGAGTCCAGTTGGCTATACCATTGCCCTTAGCCGGATTGAGATATGGTACCTGTACATAGCCCGTCTCGGTCTCAACGGTGCCATCTATGAAAAACTTGATGTAGTGTGGATTGAGGTGTGTCGTGGTGTACTTGGCTGTGGCAAATGCACTTTCGAGATCTTTATCAAGTTCCTCTGTCGAGCTCTCAATCTCGTATGCCATACCCAGGTTGAGGCTGAGCTTGCCTTCCTTGTCAAGGGCTTTTGCAGCATCGTAGAAGCGGAGGTTGCCGAAGTAGTTGCTCCATCCATCCTGATAGGCAACGTAACCCTTGCTGATGAGTGCATCACGCGTGTTTGCTACGGTCTCCAGTGCCTTATCCTCGTCCAGCAGGACGTTAAAGTCGATGCCACGGAGTTTGCAGTATGTGCCAGCCTGCTCCAGAAGGAGGCCGGTAGGGTTGCCTAATTCGTCAACACATATTTCGCCTCCCTTAATCTCTGTGATCTTCAAGCGACCTTCTGCATCCATGATGCCTGCCTTGCGCAGACATGCTGTGTTTACGAGAGCCTTATGGCCTTCTGCATCGGACAGATACAGGGGAATGTCAGGACAGAGTTCATCAAGGTCTTTAATGGTAGGCATGCCTAACGCTTCAAACAGCTGATATGTCCAGCCAAAGCCATAGATACCAGGTTTGCCTTCCGCCTTTGCCTTTTGGTATTCAACTGCTACGTCAACGAGCAACTGCTGTGGTGCAGTGAAATCCGCGAATCTGAGCGAGCCCATGGCTTTCATCGCCTCTGACATGAAATAGTGGGCATGACAATCGGCGAAGCCCGGTGTAATCATACCCTTGCCACGATGGTCAACCACTGTGGTGTTTTCGCCTATGTATGCCTTGGCACCATCTGCGCTGCCTACATATACGTACTTGCCGTCCTTAACGGCGAATGCCTCTGCCTGTGGTGCATCGTCCTCGACGGTATAGATGGTGCCATATACTACCATATCGGCTGGATTCTCGATGACTTCAGAAGTTACTGTCTTGTCATCGCTACAACCTGCTAAAGCAAATGCCAATACTACGGCTGCAAACTGTAATAATTTCTTTTTCATATGTTTTCTGAATAATTAAGTAGGTTTTATTGCTTCTTTGTATATACCTGCTTACCCTCGAAGAAGGTGCTCAATACCTTGGTGCTGTGGATGTCGGTGGTAGGGCAAGTGAGGACATCCTGATCCAAGATGACGAAGTCGGCGTACTTACCTGCCTCGATGCTGCCACGTTCCTTCTCCAGACCGAGTTGCCAGGCACCATTGTAGGTCAGTGCCTGCAGAGCCTGCTGGCGGGTGAGGTTCTCTTCGGGCCACCAGGGGGTCTCGCCATCCTCTGCCACACCGGTCACAGCTGTCTGCAGGATATGGAACGGATAGTTGACACCATCGTGCGCAGGTGTGTCGGTGGCCGAACTGACGAGGATACCATTGTCGAAGAACGACTTGAGTGGATAGGAGTGGGTGGCATAGAACTCGGGCAGCAGCATCTTGAAGGCCTCACGATTGGCATCGTCCTGGGTGTGCCAGTTCAGGGCAGCGGCAGCGGCAATGTTGCACTCCTTCATCGTCTTGTAGTCGTCGGCCGCCACATTGCGGATGTGGCACAATGCATTTCGGACAGAACGGTCGCCACCAGCCTTGATAGCCTCGCAGGTATTATGTACTGCGCCATCTCCCATGGTATGCACATGGATGGCTATGTCGTGAGCATTAGCCTTGGTGGCAAACTCCGTGAGCTGGTCCAACGTCCAGAGCGGCATACCATAGCCCTGGAAAGCACCGGGAATGGGGCTTTCAGGCAGAGGCTTATAGGGTTCCAGCAGCCACCCTGTACCGCCCTCTACCGTACCGTCGGCGAAGAGCTTGATGTAGTTGGGCAGGAGGTGGGGATGCTTGTCGAATTCCTGTTTGAATGCGACTGCCTCATCCACATAACCCAGAGGATTGTCGAAGTAGGGTTCAATCTCGTATGCCAGCGCATAGTTCAACTGCAGTTCCTTCCGTTCGTCCATGTTAGCGAGCCCTTGGTAAAAGGTCTTGTCATCGTTACCATAGTAAGTGGCCCATCCGCAGAGCACATTGGTGATGCCTACAGAGTGAAGATAGGACTGCGCATTTACAATAGCCGTCTCCGCCTGCTCTTGTGTAGGACGCATAAACTTGAGACCCTTTGTGAGCAGGAGCGAGGTGGCACGCTCGTAGAACACGCCCTGAAGGCGCCCCTGCTCATCCTTGCCAACCACACCGCCTTTGATTTCGTCACGAAGGACGTTGCCGTCCTTGTCAATAATGCCGGCATTGATCATTGCCGCACTGTTGCACCAACAGCTATGCTGGTCGAACGAAGCCAGGAACATCGGAATATCGGCTGAGATGGCATCGAGATCCCTGTAGTCGCGCGGCTGTGAAAAGAACATATAGTTGTAGCCCTCGCCATAGATGAACTTGAGCGTCTTGCCTGCAGCCTTTGCCTCATCCACCTTTGCTTTTACCTTTTTCAATACATCCTGATAGGTGTCTTCGCTGGTAAACTTAAGCGTATTTTCAGAAAACATCGGGAGGACATGTTGCATGATATAGTGCGAGTGACCGTCGGTCATGCCTGGCATAATCATTCCCTTGTCCGTATGGTCCATGACCTTCGTTTCGGGAGTGATATACTGCTGTGCATCAGCCTTGCTGCCTACAAAGATATACTTGCCATCCTTGACAGCAAAGGCTTCTGCCATCTTTTCTGTATTGTCTGCAGTAAACACTTTGCCAATGACAACAATATCAGCTGTCTGTATCTCTGGTAGGTCTGTCGTGCTTTTGTCACTACAAGCTGCAAAAGTAAATGCCAATGCCATGGCTGTAAGCTGTAAAAAATTCTTCTTCATTATTATACTATTAGTATGTTTATTCTATGATTGTTGTCCTTATTATAGCGGATATACCTGCTTACCCTCAAAGAAGGTGTAGGTAACTTTGGCAGTATGAATCTGGTTGACAGGAATTGACTCGTTCATCACGTCCTTATCAACGATGACAAAGTCTGCATACTTACCCACCTTGATGCTGCCGCGCTCCTTCTCGCTGTGCATCTGGTATGCGCCATTGATGGTCAGAGCCTTGAGTGCCTGCTTGCGGTTGATGAGCTCTGCTGCCCAGAAAGGAATATCATTTTTTTCAGGCAACACTCCAGTGCAGGCAATCTCCATCATGTCGAAAGGCTTCTCCGAACTGCCGGAAAGGGCAGGATAGTCGGTATGGGCAGACATAATGACACCATTATCGAAGTAAGACTTCATCGGATACATCTGATTCACGTATGTATCAGGAAGGGTTTCGCTCATATAGGATAGGGCAACGTCGGTAGCGAAGTGCCAAAGGAAACCTGATGTAACTACGATGTTATTCTCTGCCATTATCTTATAGTCCTGAGGCTGTACGTTGCGCACATGTACCAGAGTGTTGCGCATTTCCTTCTTGCCTGATTTTGCAAATGCTTCCACTGCAAGGTGGATACCCATATCGCCCATGGCATGTACGTGCATGGTATAGTTGTTCTTGTTGACTTCCCCTGTTATTTTACTGAAGTCCTCGGGAGTCCAGTTTGCTATACCATTGCCCTTGGCCTTATCAAGATATGGCACGTACACATAGCCTGTCTGGGTCTCTACTGTACCATCGATGAAAAACTTGATATAGTGTGGGTTGACGTGTGTCGTGGTGTATTTAGCAGTAGCAAATGCACTTTCGAGGTCCTTATTGAGATTCTCTGTCGAGCTCTCTATCTCGTATGCCATACCCATGTTGAGGTTGAGCTCGCCTTTCTGGTCGAGAGCCTTTGCTGCATCGTAGAAGCGTAGGTTGCCGTAGTAGTTGCTCCATCCATCCTGGTATGCAACGTAACCCTTGCTGTGGAGTGAGTTGCGTGCGCTTGTTATGGTCTCTAACGCCTTATCCTCATCCAACAGAGTGTCAAAGTCTATACCACGAATCTTGCATAGAACTTGTCGAATTCTATAGCTGTATCATCTCCATTACTTGCCATATCACTTACAACTCGACCTTTTACATGGCTGCCTGCACTACGAGCATATGTATTGCAAGCACTATTTATGGCTGCCTGGTGACCTACATTGTCAGATTTATACTTGGCACATATACCTACGATTTCATGTGCATTGTCACCAAGAGATTCCAACTTGTCATAGTGTTTAAGCAATGCAACATCAAGACTACGAGAAGAACCAAAGAGTTTCCATCCCTCCTTGCTATATTGCTTCATCTTTGTCTTGTACTCCTTCTTCATTGCTTTTTGCAGGATCTTGTTCTAAGCATTCACAGCAGGAGCCATCAGCACCAGTGCCATGAGCAACATAATGACATTTTTCATACTTTCGATTGTTTTTTAGATTATTGTTAAATAAGTGTACTTTTTTAGTGTTATGTTGCAAAAGTATAATTTATAATTGAATTATCCAAACTTTTTTACAAAAAAATGAGGGAAAACATATTATAATATAAATCCTCACAATAATTTCTTTTGTTTTACGACATACTCAACTTTGATTTATAACACTTCAGGGACACAGGTAATACCATCGAAAAATACTACAGAACAACTTAGACTGAACAAAAAAAGTACCAGAGATTTTACTCCCTGGTACTTTAATCTTATATCCAATCTCAGGCATATAACGCCCTCGATTTTACTCTCCAAAAACATTACTCTAACGCACAATACCTATCGATATAGAGCTTCGCGCTGTCGTTATAGTAAATCATGGAAGTGCCCGATAGCGATAATCCGACCGTCGGGTCTCCTGTCAACTGCCTGAAATAATCATCGCATCGCTTGGCTACATCACTGTATTCAGGCTTCCGATTATAGCACCGATAGAATGAAGTATTATACCATAGGAAGTTATCCAAGTTTTCCCGAGAGGCTGTATCGTAGCCCCCGGGGATGAACTCACAGAAGCATTCGAGCCAGTTGCATTTCCTATAACCTTTTTGGGAATCAAAGCCAAGAGTCGTAATTGAAGAACTAGGCCAATGATGCTGATAATAAGCAATGCCATTGTGTTCATACACTATTTCTTCGTTAGCTCTACCGTTAGGTAAGCAGTTGACAATGTTGAATAAATCAACTCCTTGTTCTTTACCCTCCTGATAGTATGGTAGCAAAGACTCTATCCACTTTGGGAGAAAGTCTTCGAGAGCATCCCTGAATCTCTCAGAAACATGGGAAGCCCATTTTAAATCTTTAACAAATATCATGTTGCTCTGAATTTATAGCCTTTTTTTGTTGTTCCACCACTCTTTACACAGTTAGCTATTGACCCGACATAATGACCGGTTGCTTCGGCTGCGTCAAGCATCGTAGAAAATCTTTTTTCGTGCCCATCAGGAAATGTTGCTATGGTATCTTTTCCACGTGTTTGCTGTGCGGCTTTCATATTCGCTCTGGCTTCTGGACTCTGTTTTACGCCTTTAGTTGGACCATGACCATGCTCTTCTATGTATTTCCTTAGCCCCTCACTAGCCGCTACAGGTTCCTTTCCTTTCATACGTGTGCTTTGCGCTGCTTTCTGTTCTGGTGTACGTTTCTTACCCTTGTTCCCATCAGAAATCTTCTGTTTTGTTTCGGTTGTATGTTTTTTTCCGAGGGTCGCCTGTCTGATTTTTTCCTTGGTTTCATCAGTCTGATAATTCCGATGTCCCTTGGAAATATTCTTGCGGTGTTCATCAGAGAAGTGCCGTCCAGAATTCATGTAGTCATTAAAGCCGTTTTTTACAGAGTCCTTCTTGTCCATCCATGAGTCTTCACATTCATCCAGTAACTTTGATAGGTCTTCCTTACTATCAGCTTCTACACGTTCAAGCCACTCGGTACGCCATTCAGTATCGATGTTACTGTATGTTTTCCGAGCCTCTGTTATTTTCTGACCTCCATAACTTTTGTTGTGAGTCTTTTTCCAGTTAGACTCTCGCCCCTTCTTGTCTGTAGTCTCTCCGACATACCATTTGCCTTTGTCGGGTCCTGGAGCAACAAGTTGTCGACCGTATATGTAACCTACATACTTACCGTTAGATTTCTCTACGTTTTTGCTGATTCGTGCCATGTGTCTTTCTTGATGTTATGATTAGTTTAACATTGTACTGCTCATGCAGTACCTTCTTCAGTCTGGAGAATGCATCTACTCTAACTCGAGTTCGTCCAAGTAGTTTTACAGCCTTCTCCAATTCAATCGTTATGACCATGCCAGGCCTGAGTTCTCCATAAGTCTTTTGCAGGATGGTAATGTCACAGGTATCAAAAGACTTTCCTCGCTTCCCCGTTGCAGAGTCCGTTTCTTTAGTTATCTTTTTTTCGTATGTGGTATCAGGCATAACTTTTTCCTGATAGACAGAATACTTCATTGAAGCTCTGTCTTCTCCTTGGAGCCACTGTAGAAATGTGTTCATTTTTTTCAAATGTAATTTTGAATGTCTGAAAATTAGCTCAATCATCACTGATGAACTCTTCATACTTCTCACATATAAGATTTTGAGGGGATGAACACTGCAAATTCGTAAATTTTGCATCAGACAATACGGACTGTAGAACTCTTTCCCAATGATATTAGTTTTTTTTGCTGTGTTTATTCTTCTTGATGTCAGATGTAAAGGTAAAAGACAATAAATATATATGAACAACATAATATCCAATGTCCATAAATCGCATATAAATGTATGGAAAAAATTTGGAAATTTCAGTTTTTTATAATACCTTTGTCCCCCGAAAAATGGTGTATAGGACAAGATGCAGCCATTTTGTGAATGAGTTCTTTAATTTATTAACTTGTAAGGTGTCTCAGTTTGTTATATACAACTGATAACCATTACGTTAGAAGACTATTTATAAAGCGACACAACAAGAGAATTTAGGTATGACTGATACTCTCGGTCGTATGCACTCTGATGCTCAGTTCGCTGGTTCTTCATCAGTTCCTGCACACGTTGAGATGATGGGCTTCCTCGGTATTGGTAACAACCCAATGGTAGGTTGCTCTGTAGCTTGTGCCGTTAACGTTGACCTCGCTCTCAACAAGAAGTAATTGATTTCTAATTAATTACAATATATACAAATCTCCTGTAGAATCAGCTACAGGAGATTTTTTAATTTTGAAAATAAGCTTATAGTTAAGATTTTAATAATATACAATCGTCGAAATCTGAGATTTTGTGCTTTTCTTGTTTGCTAAACGTTTCTATCAAATATGTTGTTTTATCAGAAAAAATTCGTCCATCCTGCGACCAAAATCAGAGTTTTAGATTATTGGACGTAAGAAATGGCATAATCTGCAATATACCTCTGGCAGGTACATGCTTTTCCTAGGGAAATACTCGCTCAACAGCAGGCAATCAACCCACTTGTAATAAATCTTGTTAGTGAGATAGGTTATGAACAATACTTTCTCAAGGAACTGATGGAGAAATTGTCATTGAAGGATAGGAAAAACTGCATAGAATACCATCTTATTCCCACCATGACAGAGGGGGGGGCGTGCGTATGCTTTATCTTGTCTCTCCTCGTCACCCTCGCCAGCGCTATCGCTATCTGTTTACGGTCAAGGGGACTGTAGTATATAGTCAGATGCAAAAACAATCGGAGGGCAACAGATGAAATATGATAGTAGGGAATATTGGAATACTCAAAGTAGATTGAGTCTTTATTCAATATATGTGTTTTCTAATTTAAGGTGGGTTCTATAAATTAGCTTTGGCAGATTTCTAGACTATTTTCAAGGTCAAATTGTAATCGAGCGAAAGAGTTATGCGGGCATCGCTCGGCACTTGTGACGCTCTGCCTTCAG
>JAKSLI010000073.1 GCA_024401305.1 Bacteroidaceae bacterium
AGGGTAGCCAACCCTCATATATAGATGTGTGCGCTCGTGGCACACGGACGGTTCTCTGACTCATTGTTACCATTAGACTTTGAATATATGTCTTGGTACTATTCTATTTTTTCGGCAGCACCTTCTTCTCGTCAGATGCAAGTCTGCGTTCAACCTTTTTGACATCTTCACCAGCAGGAAGCTGTTCTGGAACAATACCACGATTGAGCAGCATGTCGCGAACCGCTTTATTGTTGTCAACGTGCTCTTTCTCAATAGATGACATTCCGTGGAGGTCTTTCTGCTGAACGTTTACACTTGTCATCTCAGCAGCAAAGTCTTTTGCCTTGATACTGATGGTAGGGAGAAAGTCGGCAACTGCACGCTTGGCAGGTGCTCCTACTCTGCGCTTCAGCATAGCGGTATTCATGTGGAAAAGCGCCTGATCCCCTTTGCTGCGAATGATGGCAAAGCCTCTGTCGTCAACACCACGTTCGTAGAGAACTCCTGACAACCGTTTTTCTGTCTCTGCCAGTTTATGACGTGCTTTTACACGCTCATACTCCAATACTCTGCGTTCCACCATCTCTGCTATGCGTGTCTGAACAGCAAAGTAGTTCTGTGCAAAGGAAATTTCTGGTTTACGAGGGTCACCATTCTGGGCTACAAGGTAACAAGCATAACGAGTGAGCATGAAATCAATAATCTCCTTGCTAGCTCCCTTTGGCATAGGTATCGTTTTACTGACGCCGGTAAAATGATCAGACACCTGTATACCAGCGTTTTGGCAAGCCTCTTGAGCTTTAGCCAAAACGTTCTCAAATGTCTGCCATTTGGCATATCCAAGCAAACCGCATAATTCGCGAGCACTCCAGCATTCCACACCATCGTACTCGCATGCAATGGATTCAAACTTATCGAAAAGATTCTTTATTTCTTCTGATTTCATTCAAGATAATTGTGTTCCAATTATTATAATCTGCGCCAAAATTAGTATTTTCCGTGCAAATCTCCAACAAATCAATTAATTAATTGATTCGGAATTGAGCAAATTGTATTGGTACATGGGGTTGGTAAGTGTACCCTTCCACGAAGAACTTAGCATTGAGGCAGAATAAAATTAGCTCTGATTACTGAAATGCTATTCTAAAAGTATTCCATTCCTTTACAACAAATCATCTCTCCCACCTTATTTAGCGCTAGGAAGTGATAACGCATAGATTCGCGTGATGCCATAGGACTCTTTCTATGCACTGCCTCAGCAATAATCGGATCGTCCAGCACTTCGCTGTAGGGCTCTATTAGCAACAAACGTCCTGCAGCGCAAGCGTTGAAATATACTCCACCTGGTTTGAAGTAGCGTTCGTTGGGTGTTCCCACTGCCGGGAATCCATCCTTCAGCATCACGATCAGAGGCATTCTTGCTTCGCGCAAGCGTCTTGATACGCTTTTCTCACCATCGCTGATAGCCGATGTGATGCTGACCACACCCAGCTGTGCGTTATTACTCCATTCCTTGTATTGTTGCTCTAGTTGGTCTGTTGTTATGGACCTTGAGCATTGAATATGTTGTTTTTGGGGATAGTCCAGTAGGAACATGTTTCCCAAAGCCCTGAATTTCCATACATGCCGTACTTCTCTCTCGTCTTGAAATGACCAGGACAAGTCGTTGCGGAGCTTAAAGAGATTAGGGTTATGATGCTTTAGCCACAGGCGGCGAGGGTTGTCCTTCACGTATCGTATCATGCGGTCAAGCTGGCCTTCGCAGTGGAGGATACGCTCGTGGTAGCCGGCGGGGATATGCTCCCAGATGCTAGGGCGTGTCGCAAAAATGCGACAGAAGTGCACAAGCTGCGCTTCTAGCTTTTGCTTTAGCTCTGCTTGGTTGTGAAGGGCATTTGTTTGGTTGTGGGGGGCCTCTGATAGTCTATGGGGGGCTTGGAGCGGCTTTTGCTTTTCTTCGGTATTCTTGCCGAAGTACTCGCGCTTGAACCAGGATGTGCAAGCACTCTTGAAACTGCGGATGACCTCGCCTATAGATTTGGGCATAGGCTCCATCACATGGATGACTCCATGCAGATGGTCTGGCATCACCCTTACGGCAAGGATACGAATCCTCACTCCCCTCTGTTTATAGAAGTCGGGCAGACCTCTGAAGGTCTTGTCAACATACTCGCCAAGGCTACTATAGACAATAAAAGCCTCCTCCTCGCTATTTCCGGTTAATGCTCCGAACACAGGTTGGCGGTCTGCAGTAGCGAGGGTAATGTGATAGATGGCACGTCCTTTATAGTCCCATTGGTTTTCCCTATGGTGTCGGGTGGTATCGGTATCACACCTCCACCCGACGCCATCTATGTATCTTGCCTTTTCTTCAGGCATTGACGTTTTGCTTAATACGATTATTTTCTATTTCCTTTTATTACTTCACTACGAAATCAACAGCCTTGAGGTCCTTGTCGAGTGACGATGTGCCGTAAAGAATCTGGTAGCGACCAGGGCGTGTGGAGAGTTCGTCGATTGATGGGTCGTAGTATTCGAACGACTCGCCGTCGAGAGTAATCTCTGCCTTTACTGTCTCGCCTGGAGCAACCATCACCTTCTTGAAACCCTTGAGCGACTTGATAGGTGCGTCGGCATAGTCGAGAGCCTTCACATAGACCTGAACAATCTCCTCGCCAGCACGAGAGCCTGTGTTTGTAACAGGTATGGTAATTGTTACGACCCCCTCCGACTCCCCCACAAGGGGGAGAGAAGTCCCAGCATTGGATGGAGACTTTAACTTTTTCTTTGAGAGCTTAGCCTTGCCAACCTCGAAAGAAGTGTATGACATTCCGTAGCCGAAAGCGTAGAGAGGGTTGCCGCGGAAGTAGCGGTAAGTGCGGTTCTCCATGCTATAGTCGAGGAAGTCTGGGAGGTCGTTGTTTGAAGCGTAGAATGTTACAGGGAGCTTTCCTGAAGGGTTGAAATCGCCGAAGATTACGTCAGCAAGTGCCTTAGCACCACCCTGACCAGGATACCACGCCTGAAGGAGAGCGTCATACTGATCCTCTACGCTGCCGAAAGCAATGGCAGAACCAGAGCAGTTGACCATTACGACTGGCTTGCCTGTCTCGTGCATAGCGCGAACGAGACGTTGCTGAACCTTAGGAAGTTCGATGTCAGCCTTGTCGCCGCCTTCTCCTTCCATTCTTGCCGAGATACCGCCGATGACGATGATTGCATCAGCCTGCTTAACATCGTTCTGGATGTCAGTGAAGTCAACAAGCTTGCGCTCGCAAATCTCGCCGCGAAGCATTGCGAAGTTTCCGTTGCCCTTACCGTATTCGATGCAGATGTCGTAAGTCTCGCCAGCCTTTACAGGGAACGATTTATACTCAACAGGACCTCTGCGGAAGCCGCGACGACCGCTGCCCTTAGCTTCTTCCACAACCTCGCCGTTAACCTTGAGGATGTAGCCGTTGTCTGTGTTGAGATTATACTTCATGTCGCCTGTGAAGTCTGCCTTGTACTTACCTGAAACGCGAACGGAAAGACTGTCGTTATTGATGCCTTCGGCAAATCCCCAAGCACCGAAAGTGCTGAAGTTGAGCTCGTTGTAATAGCCAGTAACATCAGGATTGCCCTTGAGTTCCTTATTGTTCCAGAACTCTACGAAAGCACCCTTGCCGTCATTGAACTCAGGAAGATGGTTGATGGTGTTGTATTCATCATTGAGCGTACAAGCCTTGTGATAGATGACCTTAGCGCCAGGAACAGCGTTCTTTATGCCTTCAAGGAGAGAGTGCTTGTGATTATCGGTAGGAGTGCCACCGTAGTTGCCGTTGAGAAGTTCAACGTCATCAGCATTAGGACCAACAACAGCGATTGTCTTTATGCTCTTTGAGAGAGGGAGAATGCCGTTGTTCTTGAGAAGAACCATTGACTCGCGAGCAGCCTGAGTAGCGAGTTCGTTGTTTGATTCGCTGCTTATCACGTCAGGAGTGAGGTTAGCCCAAGGACTCATCTCAGCAGGGTCGAACATACCGAGCTCGAAACGACCGAGGAGAGTCTTGCGAAGGTGGAAATCAAGAGTAGATTCATTGATGAGACCTTTGTCCAAAGCCTCTGTGAGAACCATGAAAACCTTTCCGCATTCAAGGTCTGTACCGTTGAGAACAGCATCAACGGAAGCCTCAAGCGGACCAGGGTGAGTCTCGTGCTGACCTTTGTTGTAGAAGTTGTTAATGGCATCACAGTCTGTAAGTACGATAGCATCATAGTTCCATTTGCGACGGAGAATGTCAACGAGAAGTCGGTCGCTTGTGCAGCAAGGCTGATCTTCGTAGCGGTTGTAAGCACACATCACCTCGCGAACATTAGCCTTCTTCACGAGAGCCTTGAAGGCAGGGAGGTAAGTTTCCCAAAGGTCGCGCATTGAGACAGATGCATTGTAAGTGTGACGAAGAGGTTCTGGACCGCTATGCACTGCGTAGTGCTTAGCACAAGCGTGAGTCTTGAAGTACTTGTCGTCGTTGCCCTGCATACCGAGAACAGTCTGAACGCCGAGAACAGCATTCATGTAAGGGTCTTCGCCGCAAGTTTCCTGACCACGTCCCCAACGAGGATCACGGAAGATGTTCACGTTAGGACACCAGAAGGTAAGTTCCGGATTGCCAGGATAGTAAGTCACGCCCATTGGCACATTGAAGACATTATGGTCAGAGCGGTTCCAGTTGGCGCGAGCTTCGTCAGAAACTGTTGAGAACACGTCATAGACAAGCTTTTCGCTGAAAGCTGCTGCCATACCGATAGGCTGTGGATAAACGGTGTAACCGCCTTGGCGAACACCATGGCAAGCCTCGCTCCACCAGTTGTAAGAAGGGATGCCAAGACGATCAACGGAAACAGATTTGTTCATCATCAGTCCGACTTTCTCCTGTGGAGTAAGAAGCGAGATGAGGTTCTCCACGCGCTCCTCGTTTGAGAGGCTTGTGTCGAGGTAAGGGTATTTGTGACCTGCAGGAAACTCACTTGCAGACTTGCTCACATTAGCCTTTGCTGTAAGCGAACCAAGAGTATTGCCTTCAGTGTCAAGGAGTTCTACGCTGCGGTAAGTCTTGCCTTCAGAATCCTTTGGATTGAAGACTACCATGATCTGAGCCGACTTGCCCGGTTGAACATCTTCAGTGATGCTTGTTGTAGTAAGTGTGGATTTTGAAAGAGGTCTTACCGTGATGCACTCACAGCTCGGAATGACCTTGCCTACCTTTACAGCCTTCTTGCTGTTGTTCTTGAATGTAAATGTGTGGCACACAGCGCCGTTGGCAGCGTCTATATTGCCGAAGTCCCATTCATAACTATCGAATGTGACTGCACTCTTTGCGTTCTTCTGGGCAAATGCGTAGCCCATGGAGAGAAAAGCAATTGTAGCAAATAGGATTAATCTTTTCATATTATGGTTAAAGGGTTAATAATGGTTTCAATGGTTTCAACGGTTTCAATGAAACTCCTGAAACTTTTGAAACGTCTGAAACTGTTCATTATAGGTTAAAGGGCTTTCTCCAGTTCCCTCATGAATCTCGCGTGTTCTTTTGGGGTGATATCCACCTTTTCAATTTGCTGATTGTCAGGATGTTTCCGATTCCATTCATTTCGAACGAACTCATGGGTCACTATGTTCTCCTTCTTGATGTTGTATTTCTTCATGATAGGCAGAATATAATCTATGGCACTCTTTATCTGATCGTCAGTGAGTGGTTCCTCCACCGTATTGCCACTGAACTCTATTCCTACGGTGAAGTTATTGCACCAGTCCTCGCCATTCAGTGTAGAGTAGCCTGCATGCCAGGTTATCTGTGTCGGCTTGGCAAGGATGTATCGCTTGCCGTCCTTGCCTATCAATGCGTGAGCACTGACTTTCGAAGATGGAGAGGACAGTGTCCATAGTGCGTCTCCTACAGTACCTTCTGCCGTATGGTGCAGGATAATACCCTTCACCTTGTTGGTTCCTTCGCCTATGTTTGGGGTTGGGGCATCAACGACCAAGTATCCCCCTTCTATTGTCTTGTTACGGAAATAGAAGAGAGCACCGCCACCAATGATGATGCATGCCAGGGTCAGAAGAACAATCAGAATCTTTTTCATAGATGTTAGATTCAACTTTCGTAAACTCAAGTTGAGGGTAAAGGCTAAAAGCTAAAGGCAACCTGCGGTTTGAAACCTCGCCCTATATTATCGGACGGAAGGACCTTTAGCCTTTAGCTTTTAGCCTTTACCCTTAGCAAGACTTGCGAAACTATTACTTAAACAACAGCGGGATAAACTCGTTGAGGCTGCGGCGCCAAGTGAGCCATTCGTGGTGAGTGCCTGGTGAGTCGTAGTAAGTGTTCTTGATGCCACGCTTTGTAAGCATCTCAGACATTGCCTTGCACTGGAAGTTCTCTTCTGAACCCATTGAGATGAAGAGAGCGTGAACCTTCTGGTTGAAGGCTGCTGGGTCAGCGAAAGCACCGTTGTAAACCTTGTCAAGACTCTGCTCGCTTACACCGAAGATAGCACCTGAGAATGCACCGATGTAAGAGAACTTGTCGAGGTTTGTGAGAGCGATATCGAATGTCTCCTTACCACCCCAAGAGAGACCAGCCATAGCGCGGTTCTCGCGGTCAGTGAGTGTGCGGAAGTTCTTGTCGATATAAGGGATGAGCTCTGTGAGCATGATAGGAGTGAACGAAGCACCGAACTCCATCATAGATTCGCCACGCTTTGCACCGAAAGAGTAGCTGCAGTTACCGTTGTCCATAACGACAATCATTGGTACAGCGCGACCTTCTGCGATTGCATTGTCCATGATGAACGCCATGTGACCCTGGTTGTGCCAGCCTGTCTCGTCCTCGCCCATACCGTGCTGGAGATAAAGAACAGGGTAACGCTTGTTAGGGTTCTTCTCGTATTCTGCTGGAGTATATACATAGCAACGACGAGGTCCCTGCTCAATGCCTGAGTGGTAGTAGCATTCACGAACCTGACCGTGCTCTATGTTCATATTATATGTGTAGTAAGCCGCAACCTCTGGCTTCTCAGGAATCTCAATACCACCGGCAAACAAGCCACAGCCATAGAATGCCTGAGAGTTAGGGTCAACGGCACGGAAACCGTCAGCCTCTACGAAATAATAGTGGAAACCTTCTACAAGTGGGTCTGTTGTTACGCGCCAAGAGCCGTCGAACGCCTTCTTCATCTCGTACTTCTTGTTGCAGATGTCGAGAATCATCTTCTTCGCCTCGTTCTTAGGAAGCACGAATGTAGCGCGGTTCTGGTCGTCAACCTTTGGCCATTCAGCAGCAGGAACAACTGTAGAAGCTGTTGTGCCGAAGCCTTCGCCTACTGATTCTGGATCGTGAGTCTCGTCCTTAGGGTCAACCTTCACACCCAAAAGTGGGAGCATTACATAAGCATAGCGGCGACCGAGTTCACGATAGCCAGCAGCATCGAAGTGGAGGTGGTCAGCAGCACATGTGATGCTCTTTGAAGAAACGGCATGAGCAGTTGGGATAGTCTTGTAAAGATCGTTTACGGCTGGGTTCATGCCTGCACAGATACCGCCACGATTCTCGTGAACAGCCTCACCTGCGAGAAGAGGAACATTCTTTGCCTTGAGGTTAAGGTCCTTGAGGAGATGAGTGTAAACATCGTTCACCCAACCAGCCCAGTGTGGATCACCAGAGTTTGTTTCACCCTGGTGCATGATGATACCCTTGATGACACCATCCTTCTGTGCCTTCTTTGCGAGAGTGACAAGACGCTCGTAAGGGTTGTCATCATAAGCCTTGAGCATACCCTTCATCCAGCCAGGAGCACGCTGAACGTATGATGCCACTGAATCTGGCATGAAACCGCGAATATCAATGCCTCCGATTGCAACATGGACAACACCAACCTTCACATCCTTTGGCAGATGCTTGAGCATTTCGCGACCGAAATAGTCGGCAGGAGTAAGACCAGTACCTGGACGGCAGAGAGGTGGAACGGCTGTGCTCCACTCACCCATCTTGCGATTGAGTTCAGGATTATCGACAGCTGCCATGAGCTTGAAACGTGGGTCAACATTATCCTTATCCATCTGTTCTGGACGAGCAGCACCTTCCATGTTTGACTGTCCGAAGCAGAGGAAGATGTAGAATTTAGGATCAACTTTTGCCTGTGCTGCAGTGAGCGCCAGGAGAGCAATTAAGGTTAAGAGCAGTTTTTTCATAATTTAAGGTATAATAGTTATTATGGCGCAAAATTAATAAAACTTCCCATATTGGAGAAATATATCAAGAGATTTATTGCCGCTACCCCCCGAAATGTATCACACAAGAAGGTTATGGTATCAAAATGGGAATGCGAGACTCTACAACCGGCCCTCGTCGGCATAGCTGTAATATCCTCCCTCTACTACCACAATATGGTCGATGAGCTTTATCCTCATTGTACGGCACGCCTTGCTTAGCATCTCCGTGAGTTGGTCGTCGGCGCGGCTTGGTCGGCAGTTTCCGCTTGGGTGGTTGTGGCAAAGAGCGATGCAAGTGGCATTGGCTAGCAGCGTTTCCTTGAGCACCATGCGAACATCCACGATGGCTTCGGTGAGTCCGCCTTGGCTTACGCGCACCTTCTTTATGAATTTGTTGGAGTGGTTCATGAGCAACACCCACGCTTCTTCCGTAGGAGTGTCGCGAAGGGTTGTGTGCATAATGTCGAAGATGTCGGCAGAAGTGACTATCGTACGCCTTTCGTCATCACTGATACTCTGGCGACGCCGACCGAGTTCCGTAGCAGCAAGTATGGTGATAGCCTTCGCAGGACCGATACCATTATACTGACACAGTTCATCGATGGACATCTTGCTGAGACGACTCAGACTGTTGTCCACATCATGAAGCACACGCTTCATCAGTTCCACGGCACTTTCGTTAGTATTTCCGCTGCCAATGAGGATAGCAAGAAGCTCTGCATTCGACAGAGCTTCCGCCCCTTGTTCTGCAAGGCGCTCACGCGGACGGTCTTCAGGCGACCATTCTTTTATGACCATTTTTTGAGGTTATAAGGTTATGAGGTTGTGAGGTTTCAGGCTGCAAAGTTACGAATATGAATACACAAATCAAACATTCTTTGTAAGCCAAATGCGGAAGAAATAATCATATACCGAATATTTGCCAAGACTACAGGTTACGATTTCCTTATCAATCAGTGCTGCCAATGCTTTCTGCACACTACTTGCCGACGGCAAACGGTTTGCCTTTAAGAACGCACTACTTGTAACCTGAGCATCAGGATCAGACTTGGCTATTGCTATAAGCACAGCCTTTTGTTTTGCTGTAAGTCGATACAAGGTTTCGTTGTAGGTATCTTCATTCTCGTTTACAATGCGAGAAATGGCAGGCTCAAGCATATCATTCCCACAGGTTTCACCAACTTCCGTTGAAGCGAATAGCTCATTTGCGACCTTCTGCACATACCATGTCGTACCGTCAAAACGTTCATATATATTCTCTATCACAGAACGCTCTATATTTTTCTCCGCTCTCAGGAAATGATTCATAATAAAATTCGCGTATGCAGGAAGCGGAACGGACTTAAGCGACATTGTTGTGGCACTCTGATAAAACGGACGTGCAGGAGAACTGAAAATCTCACCCATCATGGTTCGCTTGCTTCCAGAGAACACAAACCAAGCATTCGTGCATTGTTGTATATATGTGCGTAATGTGGCTTCCACATTCTTCTCCTCGTAATTAACAATACTTTGGAACTCGTCTATAGCCACAAGACACGGTTTGTCTGCACTCGATAGATAGTCAAATATTTCGTCTAATGTCACCATCGGCGACTTAATGTCTCCTATCTCAAGATTCCAACTCGGTTTACCAAACTCATCAAAGGTAATACCTGTACGGAAAGACCCTACTATCTGCAGAAATTTCTCCCAAGCATGTCGTTCACGAGATTTCAGTACCTTAAGTATGCTCTTACCCAAAACGTATGTAAACTCTGCCAGTGATTTTGTAGAATAGATATCTACAATGAAAGTATAATAGCTAGTAGATATTTTTTGCTGGGCAAAACAATGGTTCAGCAAGCCGGTTTTGCCCATACGTCTTGGAGACATCAGGGCAACATGGTTTCCATTGGTCAGTAATGTAGTAAGTCGATCTGTTTCCTCTACACGATCGCAGAAATACTCCGCGCCCGAATATCCGTATGTCAAGAAGGGGTTTGTCATATTTATACCATTTATCTGACCACAAAATTACAACTTTTTCGATTATCCTAATTACGATTATCCAAAAAAGGATAATCATGTATCGTTTTCTTAAAATACATCATTGCAATAGTACTCTTCCCACAAAACTTCGCAGACATCGGCTGAAGATTGCCTAGCCAATACCTGCGAAGTTAGTCTTTGAGCGGATAGCATAATTTGCGATAGCGTAGTCGCGACCGTCAGGGTGTCCCAAAGGGATACTAAGTACAACCGTTCCGGATAGCAGAACCGTCCCTGCTTTCCCTTGACCATAAACAAATTCGGACCCACCCCCATCCCCTCCCTTTCAAGGAGGGGAGAAATATGTTATGGTGAATCGTTTAAATTATAATAGAGATTTGTTTATATAAGACTATTTACTCCCCGTCCTGAAAGGAAGGGGCGCGGGAAGGTCTTCTACTCCGCTGCAAACATAGGATCCCAGCAAGGGAGGAGGGTTGGCTTCTGCTGTGCAGCCTTGAGGACCTTCTCGCTGAGGTATTTCTTGTCAACGACGAGGCGGAACATGTAGTTGTCGAACCATTCGTCGGTCATGATGATATGGCCCTTATGACCTGATGTTGCGCCCCAGCTGTTCTCCACCATCCACTTCACTGGCTTGCCGTCAGCGTCGAGGTCAACAGCCTTGAGTGTCATGGCATGAGTTGAGCCTGAGTCGAAAGAGCTTACGCGCTGCGCCTTGTCCATGCCGAACTTCACGCCGAAGATGTCGTCGTAGCTGAAGTTGTTGAGGTCGGCAATGCCTGTCTTACGGTCGAGGAACTTGCTGACGTCGCAAGAGAAATACATCATTGTGCTGTCCTTTATGCTCGCGATGGCAGCCTCCTTGATGTCTTCCATAGGGAGGTTGAGGTAGAGCCAGTTGTGACCATCGTAAGTGTGGCGGTCATACTGGATTTCGTAAGTCTTCCAGTAGTCGCGGCTTGGGTCGTTCATGAGCATTACGAAATCGTTCTGGAGGTCAAGGTTGATGAACTCCTTGTAGAACGACTGTGGAGTGTATTTCTTAGGCTGTGTCTTGTACTTGCCGTTCTTGTCCTTTGGTGCCCAAGTGAACTCCTTGACAGGTTCGCCGAGAGTGAGCACGAGCATACGATAGATCTCTGCAAGATACTGTTCCTTCTGCTTCTGGAGAGCGGCAGGCTTAGCCTTTGCATCGGCACGAAGGGCGAGGGCATCCTCACGAAGTTTGCGCTTGAGGTAAGGAGTGTAGGTGCTTGTGTGGTTGCTGCCGTAAGTCTCTGGCATGACACCAGCAGGCACAACGCCATACTTTGCCACAAGGTCAGCAACGCCTGTGAAGGTACCACCGTCAGCAAGTGGGTTCTGGAAAAGCCACATCACTGTGCGGTCGTCCTGAGGCTTCTGGCGAGTGTCGATGATAGCTTGGAGGAAGAGGTTTGCCTTTTCAAGCTGGTCATAGAAGAAAAGGTAGTTCTGCGAGAACTCCATGCCTTCTAGTTTCTGCTCGTTGATCATCTTTGCACGAAGCACATTGAGGCCAGTGAACAGCCAGCAACGACCAGAAGACTGCTGGTCAGTGATGCCCTTCGAAGGCACTGAATTGCTGAAATAAGTATCCTTTTCAGTTTGGTTGTCCTGATTGAGGGCTATTGATGCCACACTGTTTGCTGCGAGAGCGTTCTTGATGGCACGAAAAGCGCCTTCCACCTTCACGTCTTTCTCGAAAGAAGAGAGCATCTCAGGAGTGATGTTCTGGGCAAAGCTTCCAAGTGTAATCATCATGGAAGCAAAGGTTATAGTAAGTCTTTTCATATTTATTTCACGCTTATCTGGTAATTCTCGGTTGGAGTTTCAAGGATAATCATTGCGAGACCGTTGAATGTCTGCATCTTGAACTGCTGTGCACTAGCGTCAGTTGGGCGTTCTGCTGCCTGCCATGCTGGGTCGCCGTTGCCCACGCCGATAATCTTTGCGTCGCCAGTAATATTAATGTTTATAGGGCAACAAGCTGTTGGCACGAAGCGATTCTTCTTGTCGCGCATCTCCACTGTGACAATTGTCAGTTTGCCGAAGCGTTCTTTCTGGAGAGTAATCTTCTCAGCAGCACCTGTTGTAGCGAGAGTTTCCGTGAGAGTCTTCTTTCCATTCTTGTAACCTACCGCCTTCAGCGTGCCAGGCTTGTATTTTACAGTCCAAGAGAGATGTCCGTTCTTCTCCATCTTCTGCTTGCCAGCCGACTTGCCGTTAACGAAAAGTTCCACTTCGTCGCAGTTTGAGTAAGCCCAAACATCAATGTCTTCGCCCTCATGACCTTCTAGATTCCAGTGAGGAAGAAGGTGAAGCACTGGCTCGTTTGTCCACCAAGACTTCAGATAGTAAGCCTCATCCTTAGGGAAACCGCAGTAGTCGAAGATGCCGAACTCAGAGTTTGTTGCAGGGAATACGAGCGGATTTGATTCACCGCGATAGTCGAAGCCTGTCCAATAGAAGCAGCCGAGAAGCCATGGGCGCTCATCATAGAATTTCCATCCACGAGCGATGCGGTTGATTGTTGAGTCCTTGTCGGCGCAGCGGTTGAAGGCTGGCATGCGTCCAGAAGGGTTGCGCTTCATGAATTCATCATACTGATCCTGAGCATAGTGAGGCATCTCTGCACCGGAAGTCTCGTTGAAATAGACGCCACGAGTACCACAACCGCTGGTTTCCTCAGAACCGTAAGCTATGCGGTTTGGATAATTCTTGCGATGCTGCTCTATAGGATTCTGCACAACATAGTTGTAACCTGCAAGATCTGCGCTTACAACAGGTGTCGGACCGCCGGAAGTTGCAGCCGTAGAAGGTCTTGTTGGGTCAAACTGATGCACATAATCAGTCATCGTTGCCACAATCTTCGTGCCGCGTTCTTCCCATTCTACGCCCCATTCCTCATTTCCTACGCTCCATGCCATGATGGAAGGGTGGTTGCGGTCGCGATCAATCATTGACTTCAGCTGACCAATCTGGTAGTCGTTGACACCAAAGAGACGGTTCTCCTCTATAACAATGATACCAAGAGAGTCACAAACATCGAGAAGTTGCGGAGACACAGGGTTGTGGGAAGTGCGGATAGCATTGAAACCGAACTTCTTGAGTGTCTTCATGCGATAGACATTCATATCGTCAGGCATGGCAGCGCCTACGCCAGCATTGTCCTGATGCATGCAAGCACCGTGAATCTTGAAAGGTTTTCCGTTGATGGTCATGCCGATGTCCTTGTTGTATTCAATAGTGCGGAAACCGTATTTCGTTTCAACGACATCGCAGAGACGCTTGCCGTTGTACAGTTCTGTGCGAACTGTATAGAGGTAAGGATCATCTGGACTCCAGAGGCGGATGTTGTCATCCAAGGCAATCATGCAAGACGGATTGAAAGGCTGCTTTGGTTCAAGTTCCTTGTCGCGTGTACTTGCCATGTTAGTTTCCTTTACGACATTGCCCTGAGCATCAAGGAGTTTTACCTTATAGTTGCAGAACATGCCATCATGGCTAGCGTTCTCCACTCCGAAGCGCACCTTCATCATGCCGTTTCTCTTGCCTTCGCCCTTCTCGTATGTTATCTTATGACTGTAGGTCTTGATATGGAGAGGCTCAGTGACATTCATCCAAACATGGCGATAAATGCCGGCACCTTCATAGAACCAGCCTTCTTCAAGGCTTGCATCCACGCGAACGCAGATAAGGTTCTCGGCAGGCTTCTGCGCATTGTCCTTTTCGTGGAACTGCAGATAGTCAGTAATATCGTAAGCCTTTGATATATAGCCGCTTGGTTCGCCGCCACAATAAAAGCCGTTTACCCACACTTGGGCATTGCGGAAAATGCCATCAAACTGCAACTCATAGTGTTTGCCTTCGTCAGAAGGAGAGAGCGTGAATGTCTTGCGATACCAGCCAATGCTTGTAGTCGGGTATTTATAGCCTACAGTCTTGTAACCATGGCTATGGCTTGCTTCACGAGCAAATGGAAGATCCACAGCCCAATCGTGTGGCAAGTTTACGCTTTTCCATTCCTTGCCCCATTTCTTCGCGTCGAATTTCTGCGAATAAGGACCTTCGTTGTGAATTGAATTAGCTTTTGTAAGATAATTGAAGTACTCAGTGCCGCAACCGAAATCCTTCACAGGGTCGGAAGCATCGCCGAAGGCAAACTGCCAATCAGCATCAATACAGCGCTGCTCCCTAGCACTGTTTTGCGCGAAAAGCAGTGAGGGAAGTGCGATAAAAAGTGTAAGTGTAATGAGTAAAGAGAGAGATCTCATAAGGTAGTTAGTCTGAAAAAATTATTTATTAGGTTTCGTTTCTTGCGGCAAAGTTACACTTTTTATTGTAAATGGCAATAAAGATTGGAATGTTTTTTATTTGAATACCATATTAAGTTCGGTAAGTCGGTTTTATTGTCCAGTTTGTCAAAATGCAAATAGAATTTCACAAAGTGTTGCAAAATGTGCAAAAACATGTAGCATTTCATAAAAAACAGCATTTTTGTAACACCATCTAAATTTCTGTTAGACAAGTAGATAGGTTAAATATTAAAGATTTCTGACAGAGCAAAAGATTTATTGTTTATGCGACACCTGTGTATCAAAATCAAAGTTTTTTGTATCATGAATATTTGTTTTTAATTTTCCTTCCGCATAATTTTGCGTCGGATTTCTGCCAAGATTCTGTTTCATCGACAATAATCTGGCAAGGGATTTCGGAAATTAGAATAATACACTGCTGTCCCGTAAAAGAGGACAAATCGGTCTTTTAAATTATTGAAATATAG
>JAKSLI010000074.1 GCA_024401305.1 Bacteroidaceae bacterium
GGGAAAGCGGAACTTGTGGCAGTATATGGTCGTAGGCGTGTTGGCAAGACGTTCCTGATTGATGAGACATTGGCTGGTAAGTTGACGTTTCGTCATGCAGGTCTTTCGCCTATCGAATACGAGTTGACGAAGGGCAAGGACGGGGAGAAGAAGCCTCGGGTAAACCTGATGAAGTTGCAGTTGAAACAATTCTATGTCTCGCTGCAGCAGTACGGCATGCGCAAGTCGCATCAGCCTGCGAGTTGGATTGAAGCCTTCTTGATGCTCTCGCAACTGATGGAACAGAAAGACAAGGGTCAGAGAATCGTGATTTTCCTTGATGAATTGCCATGGATGGATACGCCAAGGTCGAAGTTCGTGACGGCTTTCGAGGGATTCTGGAACAACTGGGCTTGTCATCGTCACAACGTGATGGTGGTGGTTTGCGGTTCGGCAACAAGCTGGATTCAGGACAAACTTATCGATAACCATGGGGGCTTATACGGTCGTGTGACGAGGGAAATCAAGTTGAGCCCTTTCACGCTCCGTGAGTGCGAACAGTTCTATAGGAGTCGTGGTGTGAGGTTGTCACGGTACGACATCGTGCAGAGTTACATGGTGATGGGAGGTATTCCATACTATATGAACTATATGCGAAGCGGATTGAGCCTGGGGCAGATGGTGGACGAGATGTTTTTCGGCGCGAAACCGAGGTTGCAAAATGAGTACGATCGCCTGTTTGCCTCTGTCTTCAGCCGTCCAGAGGATATGAAACGTATCGTGGAGGCTATGTATAAGCGACATGCCGGATGGACGCGACAGCAGTTATTGGAGATGACCGGTATGGAGAGCAACGAGACGTTCACCAAGATGCTGAAGGCATTGATAGCGAGTGATTTCGTGGTGAAGTACGTGCCATTCGGAATGAAGAAGACGGATGTACACTATAAGCTGGTGGATCCTTTCTGCTGGTTCTGGCTGCATTTCGTAAAGGGGCAGACGAGACTGGTGACCGACTTCTGGAAGGGCGAGCCAAGTCAGGCTGTGGTAAGCTGGCGCGGGATAGCCTTCGAGGAAGTGTGCTGGTATCATTGGCCACAGATCAAGAGGGTTCTCGGAATTGAGGGTGTGCAGACGGAATTGAGTGCGTGGGTAAGAATTCGTACGAAAACGAAAACTGGAGAATCGGTAGTTGAGGAAGAGGATGGCACACAGGTGGATCTGTTGCTGATACGTGATGATCATGTAGTGAATATGTGCGAGATGAAATTCTACAATGACGAATTCTCTGTGAGCAAAGCATATCACAAGACATTGGTGCAAAGACAGAATCTGTTGGAGCGCGAGTTGCCTTCGCATACTGTCGTACACTCTACACTCGTCACCACAGAGGGGTTGAAGTACAACGAATACAGTAGTGACTTCCAGCTGGTAATTACGCTAGAGGAATTGTTTGAAAGTTAATCGTAGAAATAAGTTGTGGCATCAAAACATTAGTGTACACTAATGTTCTCGTCTGATTTTATTGACTTATATTTTGCTGCGCAGGACAGATGAAGTCAAGAACTTTGTGATTGTCGTCACCGTCACGATTTCTTGTTTACGCATTGAAGCACAGGATGTTATATGAGTGATGGTAGGGTGTTTCACCGTCACTTTGCCGTCACGATTTATAAAAGGTTAAGGGAGTAGTGGTTAAGTGCCTGCTGCTGGTTAAAAGGTTAAGGGATTAAAATAACACATACAACAATATGGTAACAAGAATTAATCGCACTGCTAAAGGCGGTGCTACTTACACTTCGATTGGGATGGAAGAGGTAGTGGAGATGCTTCGCTCAGGGGCTTTTGCCGCTGAGGTGAGGGATTTCCGCGACGAGATAAGCATCAGAATGGCAACGAACGATATGCCTTTGGGCAAGCTGGATGTGCCAGTTGGAATTCCTAAACTTTGCTTTTCCGCTTTGTGGCGAAAGAAGAGCGGACAGTTGGAGCTACAGCAGTACAATGGACTTGTCGTCCTGGAAATCAGCAACTTGCCGACGATGGACGAGGCTCTGCGTCTGCGCAAAGAAGCGGCACGTATTCCTTATACACGAATTGCCTACGTGGGCGTTACTGGCAGGGATGTCGTTATTGTATGCGCCGTGGCTGCTGACGGCATGGAGAACATGAGACTGGAACAGCTGAAGGCGTTGCATCTATCGGCATACAAGAGGCTTCATTACCTCTACTCTTCGCAGCTTCTTCTCGCACTCGACAACAAGAAGCCTGAGTTGGATATGGCGGTTGCCGTTTCTGACGACTCCGATGCTTGCTACAATCCGAAGAGCGAAACGTTTTATGTGAGCGAGGTGGATGTCGATGTGCCTGTCTTTCGTGGTACGCGCAACGACGTTGAACCTCAACTCCTTGACCGTGAGGTGGTTCCGCTGCATACCATCTTCGAGTGGTGCGTTACTGCTGCATGGGAGAAAGCGCGTGAGTATGCTGCCGCGCGTAAGATAAAGGATGAATACGAGATAGCCGAACATGCCCTCCACGAATTGGCGGCAAATTGCAACGATGCCAATATCCCGATTGACTATGGTGTGCGCCGTGCCTCTTGGTATAGGCAGTTTCGTGGTGATATGAACTATATAGAAAGGGTGTTCGCCAATGCTTACGAGGAGAAGGCTTCAAGGAACATCCCATACGGCTTTGTCAACAAGAATGCGCTGATGGCGTACAAGATAGAGGCGTTCATGGAGATGCACTACGAACTGCGACGCAATGTGTTGACGGGCGTCGTTCAGTATCGCAAGAAGGATGGCTATGACTATGATTTCCAAGATCTTACGGACGAGGCGATGAACACGATGACCAATCGTGCCGTGAAGGCAGGCATCGGTTCGTGGGACAAGGATGTGCGCAGAATAATCAATTCGAATGATGTACGGGAGTTTGATCCTATCGCCGACTATATCTTCTCGCTCCCGAAATGGGACGGCAAGGATCGCATAGCGGAACTTGTTGGGCGCATTCCTACCGACACTCCTAACGTGTATCTGTATCTGCGCATATGGCTGCTGGCGATGGTTGCGCACTGGTTAGGCAGGGACACTCGTCACGGAAATGCCCTCGTTCCGTTGTTTATCGGTCATCAGGGCTGCGGTAAGACTACGCTCTGTGGCATGATACTGCCTCCAGAACTTTCTGATTACTACAACGATAAGGTGAATTTCAAGAACGAGACAGACTTGAACCTTGGTCTCTCGTCCTTTGCGCTTATAAACATCGATGAGTTCGACTCTGTGAAGAAATCGCAGCAGCCCGTGCTGAAGTATCTTCTTTCTAAGAGCGAGGTGAGGATGCGCCCTCCTTACGGCAAGGCTTATGTCAGTCGCAGAAGGTATGCGTCGTTCATCGCTACCACAAACCAGGGACGCCCGCTTGTGGATAAGACCGGTAGCCGACGCTTTGCATGCATACATATTTTACCGGATAGTTCCATAGATACTTCTACTCCAATAAACTATGACCAGTTATATGCGCAGCTGATGCAGGAGGTTTATGACGGCGCACGCTACTGGCTGAACGACGAAGAAACGCGTGTGCTGATAGAACAGAACGGCAGATATCGCACCATGACCGACCTTGCGGAGATGGTGGATACGGTTTTTACCCCTGCGAAGGACGAGACGGAGGGCCGATACCTCACGACATACGAGCTGATCGACATCCTCGAAAATCATTTTCCGGAACTCAACCGCACGGCATCCCTCAACCGTGACCTTGGAAAGGTGCTGAAAGCGAAGCATTTTACGTTCCATAAGAAGAATACGGGCGTTTCTTATTTGGTCAAGAAACCCTTAACTCCTTAATCTTTAATTGTGCAAGAATGCTTTGCACAACTGTGTATTCGTATTACACAACTGTGCAATAAGAGGTTGCACAGTTACGTTTGGCGAGATTTTACATTTATGGATCAGAATTTACCACTAACAATAATGTGTGCGGAGGATGCTTGTCCGATGGCTGGACGGTGTGCGCGGCACGCAAACTATCTGGAGGCGCGGGAGACGGAACTGTCGCTCAGACTTCTCAACACTTCGCTGCTCAACATCACCACCGAGGGCTGCGAATACATTCACATACCTCAGCAGGTAAGTGTGGCGCGAGGGTTCATGAAGATGCACGGCAGCGTGCCAAGCGGTGCTGTGCGAAACTTGTGGAAGTCCTTCCCACACTGCAATTCCCGCAGGCAATTTTACTATATGCGTGATGGCAGAGTGCCGTTGATGCCTGAACACCAGAGAGATATCCTCGACTTCTTCGCTGAGCATGGCGCGGACATGAGCCTCGGCTTCGACTCGTATCAGGAGGTGACGGTGTGAAAGGGCAAATCGTGACGGTGAAGTGACGGTGGAAAATGTGCCGTCACTTACGTAATGTGTTGAGATACAGAATGTAGCGCTAAAAACGTGACGGTGACGGCAAGCATTAGAAATCACAGTGAAACGATAATATAAAAGTGGCGGCTAATCATCATCCTTCACTATAAGAGAATTTGACTCTGCTTTGGGTATATGTATGACCAACAAACGTAAACCTACTCATAGGAAGCACCATAGGCTGCATGACTACAAGAGTCGGTGCATCTACCATATCACGCTGGTGGTGAGCGACCGTGTGCCACTGTTAGGAAGGATGGTGGGCGACACGGTGGATGAGGCGAAGGTGGAGTTCTCGCCCCTCGGGCTGGAAGTCGCGAACGCCATCCAGATGATCCCGATGATGGAAGCAAGGAAGGGAAATGATGTGCAGATTCTTGGAGCTGCTACCATGCCCGAACACATCCACTTTGTGCTCTTCGTGCGGAAACCGATGAAGGAGAAATTAGGACTTGTCATTCGCGGTTTCAAGCAAGGGTGCAACAAGGCGCTGAGGGGCTGGCTGAAGAAGGCATGCGTTTATGGCGGACATATTGACGGACTTGGGAAGCCCACCTTGCCAAACGGAGAAGCAAGCGTGATGATGAACGGAGATGTGAGTGCAAGCGGTTCGGAAGGTTCTCCGTCCGGTAAGGAGTGTTTCCCAAACTCGCCTATGGTAAATGCCTTTCTAAGGCAGCTGGCTAACTGCACCTCTGACCGCATCCTCCACGAGCACGCCCTATTTGAGGAGGACTTCGACGAAACGCGCTTACGCAAACAGGGGCAGCTGAAGAACATGATCGCATACGTGCATAACAACCCGCGCCACCGATGGCTGAAACAGCACAAGCCTGAGTGGTTGTGCGTGACAAGGGGTATCGTGATTGCGGGTCGGTCGTATGATGCCATCGGCAATGTGAACCTTTTGGGCTTGCCTCGGCATCAGGTGCATTGCCGCTACAAATGGGAGCGTGACCACGATACGGAGGCGAGACGCAACCATCAGAACGAGTGCGTGATTAAGGCACGTCAGAACTATGCGCTGGTGTCGCCCTTTGTCAGTCCGCATGAGGTGGCAGTTAGGGACTTCTGTCTGGAAGAAGGGCATTCGGTGATAGTGCTACACAACAATGGTTTTACGGACTTCTCGCAATGTCCTAGTGGGTTGTATGACTACTGCGTACAGGGGCAGGTGCTTGTGCTTGTTCCGGGTGACTGGCCGCATGATGACCGCAAGGGCGTCTGTTCACGTCAGGAGTGCGTAGTGCTGAACGGGTATGCAGAGGAGATTTGCAATGAAAGATAACAATGACCGCATTCCGTAAGTGGTACAACGGTTACCTCTGGGTGCTCCTGACCGGAACAAGAAAGGAGGAGTAAGGGCATGAGTGAGATTATTATAAACAGGGGGCCACAATCGATTTATGCATTCTGTGGTTGGCTTAGTAAATATAGAAATTAAACTTAAAAGATTAATATGATACAATTTAAAGGAGCAAGATGGCATAAATGTGACTTGCATCTACATACACCTGCAAGTAATTGTTTCAGAGACAAAAAGGTAAGTGCAGAACAATGGGTTCAGGCTGCATTGGATTGCCAATTAGACTGTGTAGCTGTTACAGACCATAATACTGGTGCTTGGATTGATTTGATAAAGAAAGCTGCAGAAGGAAAACCATTAGTAGTATACCCTGGTGTTGAAATTACTTGTGATACGACAAAGATACATCTGCTAGTGATATTCGATAGAGATAAAGACACGCAGTACATCTCAGATTTTCTTATAGAATTGGGTATTCGACGTGACGATTTTGCAAAAGATGGCGTTTATGTCAAAAAGACATGTATAGAGGTTGTAAAGTTTGCCATAGATAAAGGTGCAGTTGTCATCCCCGCACATATTGATGAATACAACGGGATAAGTCAAATATCAGCAGCAGCTATGAAAGAGTTGTATGCCCTGCCTTTTGGTGGCGTTCAGTATGTATATCAGCCTTTTGCTGAGATGAAGAAGCAGGTTGATGTAACAGATGATGTCATAGCTGATTATAACCGGAAATATGGTTTTGATGAAAACATCGTAATCAGTGAAGCTGTCATAAAGTCTCATTACAAGGCTGTTGCAGAGGCAATTAAATCAGAGAAGTCTTTGCTGTGCTTCTCTGACAATCCCGAAAGTGAGGGATCGAGTCACCATGGAATAAATGGTATTGGAAAATGCTATACGTGGATTAAGATGGATTCAAATCCTTCACTAGAGAGTCTTCGCCAATCACTGATGATCCCGACTTATTGTCGCTCATCCTTTACATCTCCTTTTATTCCATATAAAGAACCGAGTCTATGGATTAAAAGCATTGAGATTGCGACGACAACCCTTAATGAGAGAGGTAAGTCGCTTGTTGTGGATTTCAATCCTCAATTCACAGCAGTTATCGGTGGTAGAGGTAGTGGAAAATCAAGTCTTTTTAGGCTGATAAGAGGTGTACTTAGTGACAATCTGGACATTAAAGATTTGGAAGATATAAAGCAAGATCAAGAAGACTTCTTCAAAACAGCTGATGCAAGAAAGGGAATCTTAACAAACGATACTACGATTACAATTGAACTCGTACGTGACGCAGAATTGCACAGAATAATATATAGACATGCAGCGCGAACGAAAGAGGTTCAAATATTTAACGATGTAGAAAATGAATGGAATACTATTGAAAATCCAAATTATCTAGACTTCTTTAAGGCTGAGTTGTATTCCCAAAAACAAATATTTGCTATTTCAAAGTATCCCAATGCGTTAAGAGAACGAATTGATTTTGGCAATCAGGAAATTGCTAAGTTGAAGGAAGAGCGAAAAGAGCTAATAGCTCGATATAAAACCATGCAAGCTACATACCGTGAGTATCAAGCTAACCAGTCAATAATTCAAAAATTAGAAACCGAGAAAGCAGACTTGGATAGAAAAATCAAGATGCTTCAAGATAGTGGAATAGCAGAAGAAGTTACAAAGCTTCAGGAATTTGAGAACACACACAAATATATTGAGGAGTGTTTTCATCAATGCCTCTCTGTTTTGAGTCTTTATGAAGAAGCTAATTCCTCTGTAAATATTGATTTTAAATTTGACGATGCTAATCCTTATAAAGATCTGTTCGAAAATACTTTCGGATCTTTGACTGATAGGTTTCATTCTTTTAAGAACGCTATAGATACAAGTATACTCGATCTGAAGCATTATATGGATGATGCCTACAAATCACTACAAGAATCTCAGTTCGAACAAGATTGGAACGCAATAAAAAAAGAGGTTGAGACAAAGAAGGAAGAATTGGAGAAGCAGGGTATTGATGATTATTCGAACTACAAGAAATATACAGACCAAAAGAATGTCATAGAAATTGAGTTAGCTCGGAGAAACCAGCAAGTTAACGAATTGGAAAAAATATCCGAAGAACTGAACAATGTCAAGAATCGAGTATTAACTATTTCGACGGAGATTTCTAATGCTAGAATGCAATGTGTTAGCAGATTCTCAACACCTAAAGTGCAGATACAAGTACGGAAGTTTGAAGATGAAATAGATTTTGTTAAACGGTTTAGAGAAATAATCCAGAAGAATACGGGATATGACAATGGTATCAAATTAATCGTTAATTATTGTTTTGGTCAAGGAAAAAGATATTCTGAAAAGTATAAAGAAGTATGTTCTGATTTTACTGAAATACGAAAGGGAAATAATTCGAGTCTCGGCTTTGATGGTTACATGAGGAACCTTATCAAAGGGCTTTCGGACGATCAATGGGCAGAGGTGCTATTGCTAATTCCAGAGGATCAAATAGACGTTCTTTACAAACCCAATGGTGCAAAGCAATTCCGTTCTATTGTTAATGCTTCTGCAGGTCAGAAAACTACTGCAATCCTAAGCTACATCCTGTCTATGGGTGAACAACCTTTGTTGCTAGATCAGCCAGAAGATGACCTTGATAATAGACTCATCTCTGACCTGATTGTAGAAAAAATAAAGGCAATAAAAGAACAAAGACAAATTATTGTGATAACTCATAATGCAAATATTCCAGTAAATGGTGATGCAGAATATGTTATATCAATGGATTCAAACTCTCGTCATATCAGATTGTCTTCCGATGGTACCATTGATAATGATAGTATAAAGAAGGATGTTTGTGCTGTCATGGAGGGTGGAGAACAGGCTTTTATCCGAAGAGCAAAGAAGTATAATATAAAAGTGAATTAACATGACATTTTATGATAGACATGGGAATCCCAAATGTTATACTATGGACAATATCCATATCTATGACTTTAGCGGAAATCCTATCGCATATATATATAATACTGGTATTTGGACTTATAGTGGTACTCAGTTAGGTTGGTTATATAATGGATCAGTAATAGACGCTTCAAGGTCGTATTTGCTATTTTCGGAGTATTCTATCGGTGGACCATTGAAACCTTTGAGAAAATTGTGTCCTTTGAAGGGCTTACGCCATTTGAGACCTCTTAAATCTTTGAGATCAATGATGGTTCGATTGGGTATAGTAAATAACCACTGGTCAGATTTTAACTTTGAACAAGTCTTTTATGGTATTTGACTATAGTTATATGTACTCTCATGAAACTTGATAAACAACTATTTGACTCGGTGGCGAAGTTGGCTGCGGAGTCGCCTCGGTTGCGCATGAATTATGATCTGCGCAGCAGTGTGGACTCAATATAAACACATAACGATATATGGAAAATCAAAAGATTGACCTTTCAAAATACGAAAATCACTTGGGCAGGAAGCATCAGATGATTCGACTGGTATGGGGAATCGTGTGGCCGTTGGGGACGTGGTTCCTGCCTCGCTCTATGGGCATGGGATGGAAGAGATTTCTTCTTCGTATGTTTGGAGCGAAGATTCATCCTACAGCTAATATCTATCTATTTATCGGCAAAGATTTACTATCCTGCTAATCTGACGATGGAGGAGTATAGTTGTCTGGCATCGGAGGTGGATTGCTATAATGTGACTCCAATTGTGGTGGGTGCAAATACTACCGTTTCACAAGGGGTATATCTCTGTACTGCTAGCCATGATATTACTGACCGTTTGAATCCGTTGATTACAGCTCCTATCATTCTGAAGGACCAGACATGGATTGGCGCTAAGGCGTATATCGGTATGGGTGTGACTATCGGTCAAGGTGCTGTTGTTGGTGCGACCCCAGTGTGTATAAAGATGTGGAGCCTTGGACGATAGTAGGAGGCAATCCTGCTAAGTTTATTAAGAAAAGAGATATAAAGGGTTAAGCGCCTTTGCTGATTATGGGGGGGAAGGGTTAAAAGGTTAAATAATTATGACAAATAAGATACCGCTCATATATAATGAAGGGGCAAGCTGTGGGGGCACTTTACAGAGTGCACGAAAACGAAAACTTTCTGGGGCGACTCTTGCGAGTCGCCCGAGTTCGTAGAAATTAGTGTAACCAATTCCAGAGAAAGCCCGATTATCACAATCGGGCTTTTCCTGTCTAACAAAAAAGAATATAAAAGGAATGAAAGTATATAAGTTGTTGGTGTGCTTAGCTTTGATCTACCCAAATGAGTTCCTCTGTCTTGTAACCGCGACGGGAGATCTCTTCTAGAATGGTAGATTGCGTTTGGATGCTTAAATATGACTTGCGGGCGAGAATCCAGAGGAAATCGTTGCTTTTGGAGCCAACTAGTGCATAGGAGTAGTCGTTGGCAAGCAGCAAGATCCGATAGTCGGAATAGAACGGACCAAAGAAGGATACTCGTAAGATTCCAGGATTGTCGGTGGTCTTTGCTTTTCCCTCGGAAACGTGTGTCTCGCCATCCTTTATACCGCTATTTGTCACCTTGATGGTTCCGTCATCGTTAAGCGTGTAGTTTGCCTTGCAATGCGAAAGATCTCGCTCAAATTGGTGGTCGTAACGTGCAATCTCGTACCAATCACCAAGATATCTTTCGAGGTTTACTGCCTTTACAGGAGTATTGTCGTAATATTTGGCTTTTGAGCATGAAGTGAATAGAAGCGGTATTAGCATGCACATGAACATGATGATGGGTGAACTACATTTTTGCACTAGCACTCTCATCAGATGTGGCATTTTTGCTTGGGGGCACATTCGTCGTTTTCGGCGCAATCCTCCTTATCTTCGCATCCTTCCTTTTGTCCGCATTCAACCTTGTCGTTGCTATCGCTCTTGCAATTTACTTCCTTTGCCCATAACCCATGGAGATTGCAATAAGAATAGACTGCGACAGGTTTGTTCTCGTCGCATACCTTGAAGTCAACCTTTGGTAGTTCTCCTGCCTCAAGGTAATGCACCTGTATGCCTTTGGTTGTTTCCAAGACGATGAAACTAAGGTGATGTTCCACCGTCATTGGATGTGGATCTTTGCCGACATAGACATGGACAATGTTTTTCTTGTCACAACAAGTTAGCGGCAGATGTTTGTCAACCATAGTGTCTGTTGTTTGAGGTACGAGAAGTTCCATAGACTCCTCGCAACAACTTGGAACGACGCCGGAATCCTCTAGCATCATTACGATGTTGCCACAATACTGGCATTTGTAGAATTTTACTGACATAATAATTTTTTTTAAAGGTTATTGACGCTGCAAATGTAAGATGTTATGGTGTATCAAACCGCTGGTCAGCAATAGTTTATACAGATGATGCTATCGGATTTTCCGATGTTAGTGCGCATTTGTTACCTTTGATATGGATTGAGGGTCATAAATATATGACGAAAGGAAATTATATACGATTAGGCACAACGTCAGATGAAAAAACAAAAACAGGAAAAAACATTTCGACTGAAAACTATATCTGATCAATAAATTTAACTTATTATACTTATCGTGTGCATCAGTTGTATAAGTGTAATTTATTGATAATCACCTGACGAAAACGAAGTTTTAATCATAATTAATACTAGCTATGGAATTACGACAGTTGCGTTATTTTTTGGAAACTGCTGATAGGTTGAATTTCTCGGAAGCAGCTCGTAATTTGTATGTCTCACAAAGCAGTCTCTCTGAGCAAATCAAGAAGCTGGAGTTTGAATTGGGACATCCGTTGTTCGTGCGTTCGTCGCATGGCGTTTCGCTTACGGAAGCAGGAGCGGCTCTGTTGGAGCATGCCCGTGCAACAATACGCCATGCTGATGCTTGTGCAGAGGTTGTTGGCGGCAGTCTGTCGGAGTTGGGAGGCGACTTGTACATCGGCGTAGCATATTCGTTTAGCAGCATATTGGTTGCTACGTTAGCGAAGTTCGTCAGAGACTGTCCGAATGTGAGACTTCATGTGCAATATGCTCCCAATGAACTGCTTAGTGAGCTTTTGCAGCAACGAAAGATAGACTTGGCATTGGCATATCAGAACAACCGCCACGACAATGTACAATCGGAAGTGTTGTTTGTGGATAACCTTTGTGTCATCATGCGAAAGAGTCATCAATTAGCTGAGATGAACAGTTTGAAACTGACTGACATTGAGGGCTTTCCGCTGATTCTTCCTACCGATATGCTGCAGTCACGCAAGGTGCTTGATAGGGAATTGCAGCGCATTCGCCTTAACCTGCCTTTCCGCTTTGAGGTGAGCGATGCCAATTTCTTGCTTGAGATGGTGTCGCAGGGACGTTATCTAACGATACTTTCTGGTGGAATGGTTCATCATCACGATTCGCTGAAAGCCGTGCAATTGTTGTTTCCTGATAATGAGGTTTATGGTTGCGTACACTGGTTGAGAGACGATTATATGAAGCGCAGTGCACGCATCCTGATAGATTTGTTGCGCAATAATGAACAGGTTAAACTCATTCGCAACATGCATCCGCTATACAGATAATATGAGATTTTCACGGAATTATACGCTAATTATATAAATGGAAGCACATAAATGCTGTAATATTTTGCAGGATTTGAGATTTTGTGTAATTTTGCGACACCTTAAACAGCAAAAAGTAATAATGATATGAAAAGAATACTATTAACCGTTTCCATTATCTGTCTCACATTCTGCGCCTCTTTTGCCCAGAACAACACCAAGCGAGACAAGTTCATTGACAAACTCATGCAGAAGATGACGCTCGAGGAGAAACTCGGGCAGATGAATCTTGATGTTGCCGGCGACATCGTCACTGGTGGTACGCAGGCTTCTGCCGTTACCGAACGCATAGCGAAAGGCGAACTCGGTGGCGTCTTCAATATCAAGGGTGCGAAGGAAATTCGTGAACTACAGGAAATTGCCGTCAAGAAGAGTCGTCTCGGTATTCCACTCATCGTCGGCATGGATGTTATCCACGGCTACGAAACAATCTTCCCTATCCCTCTCGCCCTCTCTTGCTCTTGGGACTTGGAGGCAATAGAGAATAGTGCTCGCATTGCTGCCAAGGAAGCTTCTGCCGATGGTATCATGTGGACATACTCGCCTATGGTTGATATCTCCGTGGAACCTCGTTGGGGACGCGTGTCTGAAGGCAATGGCGAAGACCCTTATCTCGGCTCACAGATTGCTCGTGCCATGGTTCGCGGTTATCAGGGCGACTACTCAAAGCCTGAGAACATCATGGCTTGCTTGAAGCATTATGCACTCTACGGAGCAGCTGAAGCCGGTCGCGACTACAACACTGTCGATATGTCTCGCGTCCGCATGTACAACCAATATTTCCCACCTTACCGCGCTGCCGTTGAGGAAGGTATCGGTTCTGTGATGACATCCTTCAATATCGTTGACGGCATTCCTGCAACTGCCAACAAATGGCTCGTTGACGATGTGCTCCGCAAGCAGTGGGGGTTCGACAAGTTTGTTGTCACTGACTACGCCTCAATCTTCGAGATGCAGGCTCATGGCGCAGGCAACCTCAATACAGCTTCCGTACGCGCCTTGAAGGCAGGCACTGATATGGACATGTGTGCACAAGGCTTCATCGGCACTCTCAAACAGTCGCTCGAGGAAGGAAAGGTTACAATGGCAGAAATAGATCAAGCTGTTCGCCGCATTCTTGAGGCAAAATACACTCTCGGACTTTTCGACAATCCATACAAATACTGCAACGAGAAGCGTCGCGCCACAGATGTCTTCACCGCTGAAAACCGCAAGGCGGCACGCGATCTTGCAGCAGAGACTTTCGTCCTTCTGAAGAATGAAGGTAATCTTCTCCCTCTTAAGAAGCAAGGCAAGATAGCGCTCATTGGTCCACTTGCCGACACAAAGAGCAATATGTCGGGTACATGGGTTGTGGCAGCTGTTCATGAGCGTTACAATACCCTCAAGGAAAGCATGACTGAGGCCCTCAAAGGTACTGGTGCTACATTGCTTTATGCCCAAGGCTCTAACATTTGTGCTGACGAAAAAACACAGACTGCTGCAGAGTTTGGCAAGAATATTCCTCGCGTAGATTACGCTAAGGCAAAGGCTGAGGCCATTGACATAGCAAAGCAAGCGGATGTAATCATCTGTGCAATGGGCGAGACTGCTGATATGAGTGGCGAGAGTTCTTCACGCGCTACCCTCGAACTCATGGATGAGCAGATGGAACTTCTCAAGGAACTTGCCACACTCGGCAAACCAGTTGTCCTCCTGAACTTCGCCGGTCGTCCAACAATCCTAACTTGGGAACAGCAGAACATCCCTGCCATAATGAATGTTTGGTTCGGTGGTTCTGAGGCTGCTGACGCCATCTGTGATGTTGTCTTCGGCGACAAGAACCCTTCCGGTCGCCTTACGATGACCATGCCACAGAGTCTCGGACAGGTACCACTTTACTATAACCACATGAACACCGGTCGTCCTGTGCCAGACGATGCCGACGGCTACCGCAAATACCAGAGCAACTATTTCGAAGTTCGTAATGGTGCTCTCTATCCTTTCGGCTACGGATTGAGCTATACTACAGTGGAATACGGCAAGCCACAGCTCAGGATGGTTTCAGAAGTTTCAAAAGGTTCAAAGGTTTCAAATGGAACCACTGAAACCTCTAAAACCACTGAAACCTCTCTTGCAACAGTTTCTGTAACAGTGAAGAACACAGGCTCTCGTGCCACAGATGAGGTTGTACAGCTCTACATAAACGATCCTGTTGCAACAATCGTTCGCCCTGTAAAGGAACTGAAAGGCTTCCAGCGCATCCATCTTGATGCGGGTGAAAGTAAGACAATAAGCTTTGATGTCACTAAGGGCATGCTCTCTTACTTTGATGGTGAAGGCAACAGCATCTTCGAACCTGGCGACTTCAATATTATGGTAGGTCCTAACAGTCGTGATGTGCAGAGTGTAGGTGTGAAATTCTAAAAAAAAGAAAACCGCAGGTTCACTTTATATTAGGCAATGATATACAATTAGGCATTATAGTTTTGACTCTTTTAGACAAAAACATTAAAAACCGTTTTTATAAGGGAGTGTCTCTTTTG
>JAKSLI010000075.1 GCA_024401305.1 Bacteroidaceae bacterium
TCTCAGGAAGCTCTACACCGTCCTTGATTGAGAAATCAGAGTTGAAGTGAGCATCACCATGCATAGTGGCAGGAATATCGTAGCTGTAAACAGTGACAGTGCCTGCCTGCTTAGCTTTAACCAGATCATTGCCAGCCTTATTCTCAACCGATTCAGGCGCAGCAGCTTCCTTCTTGAGCTCATTAAGCTTAAGGACTTTTGTCTCAGAGCCAATTGTCAGCTTGTACTGTCTGTTGAGATACTCGTTGCCATTATCGAAGATGTAAACTCTGCGTACTGTGTTAGCAGAACTGCTACCACCGCCACCAGGGATGTCGTCATCATCGTCACCACCGCAAGATGTGAAGGCAAATGCCATAGCGAGCATTGCCATTGTCATTACAAGGATTTTTTTCATTTTTTAATGGTGAGGGCTTACCTATACGCCCTCGGGGTAATTATGGTTAATAATAATGTTTATTTCTTTACGATTTTCTTGTCACTCTTTAATAGCCGTAATAGTTTGCCTTCCAGTCTAGGTAGTGATAGACTTTGCCGTTCTTCAGCATCTTGAGAGAGCATGATTTCATAATTGATTATATCTGTTTATTCAGTTTAGTTTTTTCGTGTGCAAATATACAAAAAAGTTTTATATACCGACATCTATATGGCATAAATCTGCTGCAAAAGCTCTAATATTGTACGTTTAGCAAGTCATTTTGACGTTTTGCAAGGTAAGAATGCAAAAAGGGGGCGTGTCAGTTACTTTTGACACGCCCCCTTTATTATGTACTTGAACCATTAATATTTACAGAAAAGCCTTCATAAGATCTATTTCGGCTTCATAAACAACTTTTCCGTTACCCATATTCTGCATCATCTTTGAAGGCTGCACGTTGTTGTGATGCATGAACAGGCCACAGTCATTTACTAACTTACCATTATCATCTATTGATGCTGTAAACATTTTTGCGCCGTACATGAAAGCGATAGTCTCTTCAGGCATATTCGAAAGGATAGTCTTGATGTCTGCCTTTGGAGTAATCTCTACTTCTGCTGAGCTGATGCCGCGCTGGCCGTCTATTTCTGTAAACTGATACCTATAGCAAGTTATCGTTTTGCCGTCGTTGTCGTTTTCCACTGCTGTGCCTTCGGCAGGTGTCAAAACAACTTCCTTTGACTTGTCGCCACTGTGGAGAGTAACCGTCACGTCATACAAATTCAGGATGCTTTCTGAGAATGCTGCTGCGTAAGCTGGAACCTGCTGATACTTAGGTTGGTCCTGCACGGTTGGCTGTGGTACTGGAACGTATGGATCGTCGTCTGCGTTGTTGCAAGATGTGAAACCTGCTACTGAGAGAACTGCTACTGCTGCGAACATGATTTTTGTGAGAAACTTTTTCATAATGTTTAATGTTTTAATTTGGTTTGTAAATTTTGTTTTTGATTTAATGTTTAATGTTTTGGGGTTTGAAGACCCTGCCGAGAACGGCAGGGAAGAGTCATTTTTTGTTTTTTGACGATGCAAAGGTAGGGTGTTTTGAAAAGGTTTCGCAAACAAATCATGAAATGGTTTCGGACAATTCGTGAACTTCACAAACTGTACGTGTTTTTCATGGAATGTACGGGAAAAACGAGTCTTTCTTATATACAAAAGACAAAAAAGGATATACAATTAATGTGCTGTCAAATTGCTGTTTTCCAGTGATATAGATATAAAAACCTGATAAACGGACATTTACATTTACTAATACCTTTGTTTGTAAATGTTTATTTATTAGTACCTTTGCAGCAAAATCCAAAGCATGAAAAATCTACTTCCTATTGCATTCATCGTCCTGTTCGTATGCTGTAATAAAGTAAGCAATGTTCCTCTTGCAGAAGAGGATTCGGAATTGGTCACATTACTCAATGAACTGGACGAATGCCAGCAGACAAACGACCACGAAAAGCGATACCACCTGTATTCGCAACTTTCAACGGAATACGAGAAGAAGAATCTCACTGACCTGCAAAAGCTCTACCAACAGAATATGCTATGTGAAGCGGAAGCTATAAGCCATAAAGACAATAGCCATGGCAAAGCACTGATGGCAGAGGCTCTACAACGACAGGCTACGACATTTCTGGTTGAGGGGAAAACGGACAGTGCTTCCCTAAAGGCGCGTATGGCTTACGAACTGGCACCGAGAGACACGCTCGACTTCCGTGCGCAGACTCTCTTACTGCTTGCGCAGATAAATCTGACGCTTGGCAATGGCGACAGTGTTTCATATTACACTGACGAAGCGACCCGCATATTTCCGAAAGTGGTGAACACGGATCTCTATCGCATTACCCACCTCTATGGCCTCAACCTGCAAGAAAGATATGAGGAAATGATGAAGCTCCTTCCGTCATACATTGCCGAAAGCGGTATCTACAATAAAGCAGAACTGACAAGGCTGCTGATGTATCGTAATGAAGACACGGGAAGATGGAAAGATGCGTACGAGAACGCAATCAGTCTGATGGACATAACTGACAGCATAGCCAAAGGCGAAAACTCACAGAACATGGCTAAGATACAGGCTCTTCAGCACGAACGGAAGATGGAATCCCAACGCGCTGAACACGAAGCGGAACGAGCACAACTGTTTATAATCATTATTGTGGTGCTGCTCCTTCTGCTCATAGCCTCCGTCACAGGTCTTTTCTATCGCCGGAAGGCAAGAATAGCGCATACCCGTGAGCTTGAGGCCATGCAACTGTCAGAGCATGCCAAAGCCAACGAGAGCTTGGTGCGCGAGGAAAACATAAAGTTGCAGAAGCTATATTACGAACACCTGTATGCCATTATCCTCCCTATCCTGAATGCCAATCGCGGCAAAAGCGGTCATATAAACCTTGAGGAATCGTCATGGGAACTTATCGAGAAGAATACGGACATGGTTCTTCCCGGTTTCACATCCCGACTACGCAGACAGCACCCTGTTCTTACAAACGAGGATGTACGCTTCTGCTGTCTCATCATGATGCGTGTGCCTAACGCCCTTCTCGCTGATGTCTATGGCATTGCGCCGTCGTCAGTAGCTGTGAGAAAACAACGCATGAAGAAGAAACTGGACAGCGATGTGCAGAACCAAACGATTGAAAACTACCTAAACCAATACATGTTATGAGAAGATTACTATATGCCTTGTGCGTCATTATGCCTATGCTTGCACAAGCTCAAGAACGAGATGCGCTGGATCTTGATTCCGTCGGAATATGGACAGTGGGGTCTGAATGGGAAGTGTTCTTTGAGCCGGAACATGACGGAGGATCTTTGTTGGAAAGGAGCGTAAGATACCGACTTGGACAAGCCGAAGATGGCTACATGACTCTTCATAAGACCGAATACACGAACGGCATGGGAGGAGATACATTGCTGATAGGCTATATCAGGAACGAGAGAGATACGATGATCTACATACGCCCGATACTGAATGACGGCAGCATAGGCGAGGAGTGCCTGCTGTATGATTTCAGTACTCCGTTTGAGTATGGTGAAACTATCCACTATGGTCTCCAGGATGGTACGATACAAGAGGTGTACATAGATTGGCAGAAAGGCGCATTGCAGTATTACATGCTTAATGGTGACACGCATCTGCTGCCTTCATGGGGCGGTATTGTATATCGCTATGGCTACATCGGCGGACCAGTGGAACTCTTCCAATGCAGCCAATCTCCAAACAATCAGAAAGGTCCCAAGGCAACAAACATCAGTCATGTTATCTTCTCCACCAAAGGCAGACATAAAGTTATTCGCAGCGGAACAGCCCCTGAAACAGACTTTGAGGTCTGCATCCCTTACCAGCCGATGCTTACTGACGGCATGAGGTGGGAATGTATGGCTGTATCAAAGAGAGGTTTCAATGGTTTCAATGGTTTCAATGAAACTCATGAAACCTATACAATCGAGGTAAAGGGAGACACGCTGATAGGCAACCGCACCTGCAAACTGCTTTGTTCTCCTGAATTCAATGCCAACAAGGTTGCATTTGAAGAGGGACGAAAGCTCTACACGGTAAATGCCGATAATGAGCCGGAGGTATTGCTGGACTTCGGTCATGAGCAAGAAGATCTGGACGCCTCACCATTGTGCCATCAACTGATGGAAGGTATCGGAGTCAGCACAGACGAACATCTAAGGGAACATTGCATACAGTCGGAAGACGATGATGTAATTTCCTATATGCTTCGTTGCTGGAAAGACAATGTGCTTGTCTATCAAGCTCCATTCCATGGAACAGCAACAGGAATGAACAGGATTAGCATAGGAAAAGAATCCTCAATATACGACCTGCAAGGCCGCCGATTGCACTCTGTTCCCGAAAGAGGCATATATATTATTAATGGTAACAAGAAGATAATCATAAAGTAAACGGTTTCCATGGAAATAAACATCGTCAGATGCTTGCTGATATTTCTGATAATACTCATTCACTGCACTCCTTTCAAGGATTCGTATCCCTACGCTCAGAATGCCATCTTGGCATTTGTAGTGCCATTGTTCCTCTTTATCACAGGCTATCTGTTTAATGTCAGGAAAACGTGGAAAGAGTTTGCACATTATCTTTATGGTCTGATGATGATGTATGCCATTTTCGAAATGACATACATCATATTGTCCTACTACCTTCCAGTGAGAGACGGTGTGACGGAATTGACTGCAACAGTGATATTCAGCAAGCTTGTTCTGCATCCTATAGGTCCATATTGGTATCTGCATACGATGATAATCTGTAGTTGCATCTATTATCTGTCACATCGTTTGTCATGCCGCTTCAACATAGACATCGCCATATCGTTGTCCATATTCCTTGGCGTGATACTATCATATTATACACCATTGCTAGGGTTGCTGTCACCACTTGCATATTATATGGGCGTCATTGCAAAGCGCAGATTCAAGCATTTGGTGTACATGTTCAGTGGTTCTTTCATGGCAATTCCCATAGCTGTCGTAACATTGCTGTATGGCATTTGCACGAATCATGCATACGCCGTTCAGTTGTCTTATTTCAGCATCCTGCTCGGCGTTTGCACGATAACATCCTTGGTATGGTGCTCCCTGAGAATCTCTCCCAAAGTATGCCACATCATGGATTACATCGGTTGCAACACATTACCCATCTATTTGTTTCATCCGTTGTTCACACTATTGTCGAAGCACTTGCTGCACGGCTTGATAGAAAACGGGTATATACTGATTTTCAGTCTTGTGGTGATTGCATCTGCTACCATAGGTTCCCTGGCTATTGGCTATGGGATGGACAAAACAGGAACAAGTAGGTTACTGTTTCGGAAGAATATGTTGCGATCATCCATAATCACGTACAATACATGAATAAAACGTACATGCTGTGAAGTTCATGAATTGTCCGAAACCATTTCATAATTTGTTTGCGAAACCTTTTCAAAACACCATACCTTTGCAGTGTCAAAAATCAAAAATGACTCTTCCCTGCCGTTCTCGGCAGGGTCTTCAAACCCCAAAAACATTAAACATTAAATCAAAAACTTAAAAACAAAAACTCAAACATTATGAAAAAGTTCGCTACAATCCTCGCAATCGCTATCGCATTCATCTTCTCAGCAACAAGTGCCAACGCTCAGTCACACTTGAATTGGAATGACAAGAAAGCCCTGAACCACAGAATCCATGAGGTGCATGTCAATGACTACCTGAACAAGGGTGACGATGAGTTCCGTCTCGGTCACTATGAGGCTGCCATGAAGGCATATAAGAGTGCACGTGAACACAACAACATAGATGAGAATATCGTACCTAATCGTGTAATAGACCAGAAGATGGATCGCTGTGCAGACGCTATGCGCAGGGCAAACAGCAGAGATACTTGGCGCGACAACAGCCGTGATACTTGGCGCAATGCTCCAGCTCGTCCTGTAAGCTACAGCACAAGCTCAAACAGAGGTATGAATGACCTCGTTGAGGTTCGTTCTAACGGAATGTTTTACAACACAATAGCAGCCAACCGCGAATGTCGCGTGCTTAGCGTGAAGAATGAGTTCAATTGCACAGTAGTGGAAATGGAGTACATCAACCCAAGCAATGTTGACAACTATATCAGCATCAATAGCGACACTTACCTCAAGGATCGCAACAATGGCGTGAAGTACTCTCTCCGTGACGCAGACGGCATCGGCACAAAATCCATCAAGGTATATCCAGGCGAGTCACATATCTTCCGCCTCTATTTCAATCGTGTAAGCGGTAGTTGCCGTTCAGTGGATATCGTAGAAGAGGGCAGAAGCTCTTGGAAGTTCTACAATGTGCCAATGAGAATGTAAATAACGGCTACAGTCCGTAAACACTTTAATGCCCAAAGCGAAAGTTTTTGGGCATTTATTTTGTTTTTCTCTCACTTATTCGTAATTTTGCAGCATATAAACAAGAACTTATATGACCGTAAAACATAGAGAATCGTTCAAACTGAAACTCTGCCTTTGGGTAGTGGGCATATCAACGGTGGCTTTCGCTGCCGTTTTTGCCGCTTGTCTGCATTTCGTTAGGGAAGAGGTGCTTAACGACCTTGACGCTGTGGTGAACAGCAAGCTCGACTATGCCCTCCGCGCCCTTGACGAGGGACTTTCCACTACGGAAGTGTCGTCGGACAACCTTGTTAGCATAAGCAAATCGCCGCTCATTGCCCATCGTCGTGACTCCATCTATACGCTCATGCAGCACTTCCTTGATGCCAATCCTCGCATTCAGGGTGTGGCTGTAGGCTACGAGAAGGGCGTGGTAAAAGGTCATGAGGATGGTTTTGCGCCATACGTCATGCGCACTGCCGACGGCTATATCTGTCGTGATGTGGCAGAGATAAAGGACTACAGTAAGGCGGAATGGTTTACTGAGGCGAAGAAAACGGGCAAGTCGCACTGGACAAAACCTTTCGTGGAATCCAATGGAAAGACTGTCATTACTGCCTACACAACTCCGCTTACCGATGCCAGTGGAAAGACTTACGCGGTGCTTGCCCTCGACCTGAACCTCAATGTGATGGCGGACTCCCTGCAGTCGCTTCGTCCTTATCCATCTTCCATGCTTACTGTCATTGACCAGGACGGAATGTTTGTGGCGCATCCCGACACCAGCTTCATAATGAAGGAGACGCTGGAGTCGGTAATTGACAAGGCTGACTATGCTCCGAACCGCAGTATTCTGAACGACATAAAGGCTGGAAAGCGTGGCAATGATTCCTATTATACGAAGGACGACAAGATGTATATCTACTATGCTCCAGTGGCAAAGAACGGTTGGACAATTACCCTTGAGGTGCCTCGCTCGGAGATTGCCGCTGGTTACGACAAGATGTTCAAGGCGATGCTCTTCGATATGATTGTCGGCATACTGCTGCTTCTCGCCGTTTCGCTCTTCATCATCAACCGCATTGCGAAGCCTTTGGAGATATTTGCCAAGGCAGCAAAGCAGATGTCGCATGGCGATTTCAAGGTGAAGTTGCCTGTCATAAAGGACCATAACGAGCTCTACGATTTGCGTGCAGCACTGGCTACAATGGGAAACTCGCTCGATCAGTATGTCCATGACCTGGAGGAAACCACCAAGAGCAAGGCTACCATAGAGGGTGAGCTGAACATTGCACGCAAGATACAGATGGCTATGGTGCCGAAAGTCTTCCCGCCTTATCCGGAACGAAAGGAGATTGACATCCATGCTTCGCTCGTTCCAGCAAAGGCTGTAGGCGGCGACCTCTACGACTTCATCCTCGATGGCGACGACTTCTACTTCTGCATCGGCGATGTTTCGGGCAAGGGTGTTCCGGCTTCGCTTTTCATGGCTATCACACGCACGCTCTTCCGTACCATTGCTGTCACACAGAAGACTCCGGCAAGGATAGCGAATGCCATGAACGATGCCATTGCTGAGAACAACGACGAGAACATGTTTGTCACGATGTATATCGGCAAGTGTGATCTTACTACAGGCGAACTCTCCCTCTGCAACTGCGGTCACAACGCTCCTATCACCAACGGCGAACTGGCAGGCGAGAAGGATGGCAGGCTTTCGATATGCGTTTCTGACAGTCTTCGCTTCATCTCACAGGCACCAACGAACATCCCTATCGGCGTTTTCGGTGGCTTTGACTATCAGCAGGTGGAGATGAAGATAGAGCCAGGCGTGAGCATATTCCTCTATACCGACGGCGTGACCGAGGCAGAGAATAGGCAGAAGGAACTCTATGGCGACGACCGACTGATGGCAACAATAAGCCAGTCTTGCTCTGCCCAATCCACTGCTCGCGAAATCATAGAAAAGGTGGATGCCGATGTCCGCGCCCATGCCAGCATGGCAGACCAGAGCGACGACATCACAATGCTCTGCGTAAGGTATTGCCCTGAATCATAAAGCCCTTGTGCCCTAAGCGTCAGCTTTGGGTACACTATCCCAAACGACCAACAATGACTCTCAATATAAAGAATAACATCTCCGACCTCTCCCGCCTTGCTCCCTTCATGGAGGAAATGGCTGAGACCTACGGCATCGCCCCTGACCTGGCGTTCAAGATAAACCTTGCGCTTGATGAGGCTATGGCGAATGTCGTCAGCTATGCCTATCCGGAAGGAACAGAGGGCGAGATAACCCTCACGGCAGACAAGGAAGATGACACCATCGTCCTACAGATAACCGACGAGGGCGCACCGTTCGATCCAACGAAGGAAGGCGATGTTGACACAACCCTCTCCGTAGAAGAGCGCCCTATAGGCGGTCTCGGCATCTTCCTTATCAAGCAGATGATGGACACCGTTGCCTATCAGCGCATCGGAAACAAGAATGTCCTGACGCTGACGGCCTCTGTGTCTGAATGAGCCCCCGTGCCCTAAGCATCAGCTTAGGGTTATCCACACATTGACTACCCCCCAACGACCCAACGACTAATCCCCCCAACGACCAATCATGATACAAAACATTAACATAGAAGCAACCAAACTGACTGCAACCATCTCCGGTCGTATCGACACTGCCGCTGCTGCACAGTTCGCACAAGACATGCAGCCGCTAATAAAAAATGCAGACAAGGAAATCACCCTTGTCTGCAATGAACTGGAGTTTATTTCTTCAAGTGGTCTCCGCCACCTCCTCACCTTGCGCAAAGCAACGATGGCGATGGGCGGCAAGGTCATCATTTCCGGATTGAACGCGGACATCATGCAGGTCTTCATCATCACTGGCTTCAAATCACTGTTTGAGATAATATGATGTAAGGAACGGGCTGAAAGCCCAATGGGCTACATAGCCCAATGGCAAGCGAAGTGACGCCTTGGGTATGGTGTATAGTTCAATTAAATACCGCCCTGTAAGGGCAAAAGTATTGGTTATCAGTTGATGGTAAATACTTTTGCCCTTGCAGGGCGTTTGCATATAACACATACCTAATACCCAGGGTGCCGCTTCGCTCTGCCCTGGGCTATGTAGCTATAAGCCTTTCAGGCTATTTCACATCCACTCAGAATCTATTAAACATCCCTCCCTTCGGGAGGGCTTGGGTGGGCTTTTGGGCTCTTTTACTCATACTGCGAAGGCAGGCAACCGAACTTCTGCTTGAACAGTCGGCGGAAGGTGTGGTCGTTGTTGAAGCCTGCCTTGTAGCAAATCTGCGATTTCTGCACGCGACCTTCCTTGATGAGCTTGGCAGCGTAGTTCAGTCGCAGGTTGTTTATGTATTCGTTGAAAGTGCAGTGCAGCACCTTGTTGAAATAGTCTGACACATAGTGGCGGTTTGTGCCTAGCGTGTTTGCTATCCAATCGATGTTCACATCGCTGTCAAGATAGAACTGCTTGCGCTCGAGAGCACGGATTTCCTCGTTGAAGTCCATCTTAAAGCGTAGGCGAGAGAGTATTTCTTCCCATCTGTCGGCGATGATTTCCTGGAATCGCTTCTTGCTTTCCTCCACCTTTTCCTCTGTCGGTTCACCGTCTGCCAGCAGCTCCGTGAACTCATAGATGGATGAAAGTATCACGATGTTCTCACGATTGCGCTTGATGGTCTCGTCAGATTCCATGTCGAAGTATTCGTCAAGGAGCATGTCGAAGTATTCTCCCTTCTGCTCTTCCGTGAACGAAGCATAGAGACGCGAGAGGTCGAGCACAGGATGACCGAAGCAGACACCGCCCATATTGGTGAATATCGGCTCCTCGTTCTGCTTCATTATGCAGTCGAGAGTGAGGTTGCCGTGGAGTAGGGCAGTGGCATCAGGCAGCACCTTTATCATCTGTAGGAGCTTGCTTACCGCATCTTCGCCGAGGTATGGTTCGAGGGCTTCTATGCGCTTCTTGAGCATAACAACGCCTGGTGCGAATGTTCCTTCCTCCGGATCCACCTTCAGCTCGTGGAGATTGCGAACCAATGTGCCAAGAGGAATGGCATCAATAGCCATCGGCGCAGTGCTTTCGTATTCCAAGGCATAGCGTCCATCCACCATAACAATGTCGAAAGCCATTGCCGTTGGCACGCCGAGCACGAAGGCTTCCTTCGCCATAGCCACCTCCTTGTCAACATCAGCCTTGGTAGTACCCTCAGGGAACACCTTCAGCACGGTGTCTTCAGTAAGCTGATAGACATCCTTCCTGCCATTGACAAGTGGGCAACCTTCCACGCTTACGCTAGGCAAAGCCTTCTCCACAGTGATTATCTTGTGGAAACCAGTTATGGAGAACACGTTATAGACATCAGCGTTGACACCAATGATGCGCAGGTCGTCAACCTTCTTCTTCAGCGTAAGCATCACGCGGAGACCAAGACTGGAGATGAAAGTCATCTGCGAAGCATCGACAACAATGCTGTTTATATCACTTCTGCCGTTTACCAAGGCAAGCGCTTCCTGCTGAAGGTTCTGTGCCTCAGCAGCATCCACTCTGCCCGAGATGGCAATGGTCAACTGACCGCCGTTGTAGTTTGAAGTTATCTGCATAGTTGGCGCAAAGTTAATAAAATTATATGACATTGTATAATTTAAACCAAATATTCTGCCAAATTTAACAAAATAACGGTCGAAGAGTCTTTATTACCTGAAAAAAAGTTGTTTGTATTTGCAAGGTTTTCAATTGTTTTGCGTTATATATATAAGAAGCAAAACAATTTTTATCACTTATCTATGAAAAAGAAAATATCGATATTGATGCTGGCGATGATGCCAGTAATGCTGTTTGCGCTGCTGTTTACATCGTGCGGCAGTGATGACGAGGAGGATCCGGACAATCCCCTTGTAGGTTCTACATTTGTGGCTTATGCATACCACAGTGATGCAACACCATCTGTTGGCATAGAGGCATACGATGTTTACTTTGTGCTGAAGTTTATTAATGAGCACGAATGTGAGTACAGTGCAAGAAAGAACAGTCCAAAGGGAGACGTTATCGGCAAAACTGACAGATATCTCTATATGCTGCGTCATCCGATAATCACGTTCAATACATCAGAGTATAATCGTCTTGATGGAGAATTCACCTCTAAGGATGTATTCAAAGTGTACAAATGGGGCAACTTCGGCAGTTTGGAATTCAAGAAGCAGTAATGGATTAATCAACTGAGTCTATAATAGGTCTCTGCCCCATTATATATATTCCTAATATAATGGAGCCTATCATTAGTCCCCAAACCAAGAATACGCACAGTTCGTGGTAAGGGTTCTCAATTTTCTCGTATTTATACTTCTCACATAAACGCTCGTATCGCTTCTTTTGTGTAGAACCGATACCTGCGCCTATTATTGAGGGCAGCAATGCTATGCCTCCTTCCATACTGGTGGTCAGAATAGGCACATTGTTCAAATACAGGATAGGCTGCATTACAAATCCCCATAGCATATATCCCATAAAGAGACCACCGCGCCACACATCATCATCATATATCTTGGATATCCTGTAGAAAATATATTCAATTACAGTGACAAATCCTTTCAGTACAGATTTCATAGCAATAGTTCTTATTGGGCGCAAAGTTAATCAATAAACACCTAACCGCCAAACAATTTCGTGATTATTTCTGGAAATTATATACTTCCTGACAAAATAGTATCAGTCCTCTCTTGCCTTTTATGGGCAGGAGAGGACTTTTTGTAACTCTTTGATAATGTGCGCGTTAGGAAAGCACAAAAAAACTCATAGAGTTTTGCATAATATCTCTATGAGTTTTTGGTAAAAAGTCTATGAGTTTTTAGTCGTTTCCCGCTGAGTTTTTATCCGTAACCCATAGAGTTACGAAAAACACCGCTCGGGTTGACAAAATAGTATCAATTCAGTTGTTTGGTTATTTAGTTGTCAGAACCTTCTTCCCGTTTCTGATGACTATGCCCTTATACCCAGTATCGACCTTCTGACCTGCGAGGTTGTAATTGTTCTGCGTCCTTGCGTTTTCGTCGTTTTGGACTGTCTGGATGGCGTTGATGCCGTCAACTACGATCTTCAACGATTGTGCAGAGGCAGGAACCTTTGATGTTGGAAGATAAGCGTGCTTTGCTTCCATGGTTGTTCCATCGTAAGGGTAGAAGCCGAGTTCGCCAGAAGAGTTCTTGCCGAGAACATAGATGGATCTTGGCGCAAATGTGGCGTCTTCTGTCAAACCAATGAGGTCTTGGGTGAGCTTGGAATTGGAAGCTGTAGTTACAGGCAATGCATAGACAGCGCCAGGAGTACCGTTTACGACGAAACCAGTACCTGCTGCGTAGATGCCGGATGCTTCCGTGAGCTTGAGTTCGTTGCCTTTCACAGTGCCAGAGTAGAACTTCACTGATGAATCCACATTCCTATAGTCAAGCTTGTAAGGCGAAGCGTATGTGGTCCATCCTGTATAGTCAACAGGAACGGCACAGAAGTTCTGCCAATAGCTGCATTCGCCTGCTGAGTATGACACTGTGCTTGTAGGTGTTCTGTAGATGTAAGTCTTGGCAGCATAGATGCCGTCCTCAGCGAAATCATCAATAGGAATCTCAATCACCCTTGTCTCGCCAACGGCGATAGGAGTGTCAAGATATGCATAGTATTCGTGAGTGGAAGTGCCTGATGCAGAGCCGCTTACAACGATATCGCCCTTGAAGATCAAAATCTTGATAGGATAAGGGTAAGGCGCAGAAGAACCGTTCGCTATGGTAACGATAGCCTTCAGTGGCAATCCGCCCTTGAATGTAACCTTCTGTGGCATAACAACGTAAGTGAAGTCGGCAGAAGGAGGTGTGCTGAGTTCTATTGTTCCTTGCGCAAGGAGATATCCTGTGCCTATGCTTGAATCAGACTTGGAGAGGTAGAAGGTGAATGTTCCTGCTCCGTAAGTGTCTGATATGTACGCCTCCTTCTCCACACTGACGGATTCGCCGCCGCGAAGGTAAATGCCCGTCTGAGCCTTTGACATTCTGTAGAGTTTGCCGTCAGGAGTACGCATAAGCAAATATACGTCGCCAACATACTCTTCTGTGCTGTTGTTGGTGACATTGAACTTCACCTTATGGTCGAAGCCTGCGATTCTTGGACCTTCAAAGCCCTCCCATGTCGCAGAAAGTTTCTCTTCAGGAGCCAGAGAGCATGAAGCTACCATACCGCCGCTGATGACAACCTTGAGGTATTTGCCTGTAGGCCATGCGCTGTGGTAGGAAGATTTATCATCCTCATCCTTCAGTCGGCTGATAGGCATAACCTTATATGTGCCGTTGCCAGGGAATTGGCTTGCTTCTACGGTGTATGTCATATCCTTATATCCATGGCCTATCTTAAGTGAACTGTGGGATGTAGAGGGACTGCCGATCATCTGGTATGTGCCGTCTGACTGCAAATATCCCACACCGTAATAGAATGTTCCCTCAACGCCAGAGTAGTTCCAGACAGTGTAGGTAAGTGTTGTGCCACTCA
>JAKSLI010000076.1 GCA_024401305.1 Bacteroidaceae bacterium
CTGGCATTGATGCGAGGACCGATGCGGAAAACGATGTCGCTCATTGACAACTCACGGCCGCTCAGTCCACAGATGTCAATGATAGCCTTTATTCCGATGTTCGGATTCTTGTTCAGTTGCTTAAGACCGTGATAAGCCAAGATGCGGTTTTCGTCGGTCACGGCAACGAGGTCTGACGCAATACTCATGGCGCAAAGGTCGAGCAGCGGAATGAGTTTTGCGAAAGGAATCATATTGTTCTTCGCAAATGCCTGCATGAACTTGAAGCCTACGCCGCAGCCACACAACTCCTTGAAAGGATAAGTGCAGTCGAGACGCTTCGGATTAAGAACCGCCACAGCATTTGGAAGATGGTTTTCGTCAGGTTCGTGATGGTCACAGATTATGAAGTCTATGCCACGCTCTTTTGCGTAATCGATCTGTTCGAAAGCCTTTGTACCAGAGTCGAGTACGATGATGAGCGAGACATTTGTCTCCTCGGCATATTCCAAGCCCTGCTTGCTTATGCCGTAACCCTCATCATAGCGATCCGGAATGTAGTAGTCGATGTTTGAATAGTACTGGTTCAGGAACTTGTAAACCAAGGTCACGGCAGTTACTCCGTCCACGTCGTAATCGCCGTAAACGAGGATACGCTCCTTATGTCCCATAGCTTCGTTCAAGCGCTCGACAGCCACATCCATATCCTTCATGAGGAATGGATCATAGAGGTCGTTGAGCTGAGGCTTGAAGAATCGCCTTGCCGCGTCCTCCGTGGTTATGCCACGCTTCACGAGGATGTCGGCGAGGAGTGGCGCAATGTTAAGCTGTTGCGCCAAATTCTCTACCGCCTCCAATCGCTCGGGAGTGGGAGAGTCATATTTCCAAGAGTAATGCATTCAGTATAATTATATCTTAGACCAAGGTCTTTACCTATGATACTATTTTGTCAGTTTGGGCCGTTTTTTCGTATTCCTATCAGTTTTGCATAAAAACTCTGCGGAAAACGATCAAAAACTCTATGCTTTTTGAGTCATTTCCCTATGAGTTTTTGGGCAAAACTCATAGGGATTTTTCATGCTTCCGTAACTCATTGATAATGAAAGGCATACAAAGACGCAACATTTCGCTTATCGAACGAGTTTCGGACTGATACTATTTTGTCAGCAAATCAGTTTTTAGATGTGAAGCTTCTTGCGGATGTCAGCAGGAATAGCGTTCTTGTTCACCATGAAATCCATAGTGTTGAGCTTGATGAACGACTTTGTCATGTACCAGATACCCTTGTACTTGCCAGTCTCGCCCCAAGAGTTCTTCACCATGTAGTATTCCTTGCCGAACTGGTCCTTGGCAACACCGTAGAGGTGCATGCCATGGTCGTCAGTAAGCTGCCAGTTATCGAAACGCTCCTGGCGCATCTCCTGTGTAGGAACAATTTCTGGAGCCTTTGCACCGAGAGAATCAATTACATTCTTCTTGTCAGCAGCCTTCATCTTGAGCCAACGAGCCTGGTCGCTACCAGCGAGGTCGCGGATACCATTGTCGTCGTAAGCAATTGCAAGACCATCGCGAGTGAAACCATCCTCTGAAACATCGCCGCCCCATGCTACAGTATAGCCGTTCTCAACAGCGTTGTCGATGATTGCCATCATCTCGTCAACAGGAACATTGTAGCTCAGGCCCTGACGCCAGTTGTCCTGAACCTCTACAGGGAAAGCAGTGTAGAATGGATGGTGAGTGTAAGAAGTGATTGAAACATAGTCATCGAGGTTGATGCCGAGGCTTGCCACGAATGTCTTTGGAGTATATTCCTTTCCTTCGTAAGTGAACTTCTCTGGGCACTTGCCGAGGTAAGCATCGAGGATGCCCTGAAGACCGACCTTCCACTGGTTAGAGATCTTCTTTGCATCAGACTTTGCAACAGCATCTACGTATGGTTCCATTGCATTGAAGAACTCGTTGAAGTTTGCGAGAGAGTCGCCCTGAAGTGTACCAGGTGCTGGCATTGCCTCCTCTGGACAGATGCCATAGAGCTTGAAAGTTGCGAGAACGTCCTCAAAAGAACCACCCTGAGCGAACTGAGCATCGCCGTGCATACGAACCTTCACGATAGCACGATCCATGTAGTTCTTGTTGCAGATGAACATCTCGCAGAGGTTGTAAGTCTTGCCTGTAGCCTTCAAGATCTCGCTCTCGAAGAAGCTGAGTGTAGAGAAGTTCCAGCACGTACCTGAACGGTTCTGGTTCTTGATTGAAGTGATTGGGTTCTCCTTGATGGTAGTGAAGACTGGGTTGTTGTCAACCTTCTTTGGCTTTGCTGCAAAAGAGTTTGCAGAAAGCAGTGCACAGAGTGCGAAAGTTAAAATCTTTTTCATTGTATTTTGTTTTTTGATTGTTCGATATTTCGATAATTCGGTCCTTCGATAATTCAAGGTTCCAGGGTATCATCTATTCTTTGCGATGAACTCCTCAACATCGTTTGGATGGTAAGGAATGCGGCTTGTGCCGAGGAACCGGCAACCGTCCTTCTGGATAAGGATGTCGTCTTCTATGCGGATGCCGCCGAAATCGCGGTAAGTATCAAGCAAGTCGTAGTTGATGAACTGCTCAAACTTGTGCTGAGACTTCCAGTCATCAATGAGTGCTGGAATGAAGTAAATGCCTGGTTCATCGGTCATTACGAAGCCTTCTTCCACCTCACGACCACAACGGAGATAGCACAATCCGAACTGATCCGAAGGTGTTTCCGTATCCTTGAAACCAACATAACGCTGGCCAAGACCTTCCATATCATGAACATCCATGCCCATCATGTGACCAAGACCGTGAGGCATGAACATGGCATGAGCACCGCAAGCAACAGCCTCTTCAGTGTCGCCCTTCATAAGACCGATTTCCTTCAGTCCGTCAGTCATACGCTTGCACACTTCAATATGCACATCGCGCCACTTGATGCCAGCCTTTGCCACGTCGAGAACATAGTCGTGACAAGCCTCAACGATAGAGTAAATCTCACGCTGCTTCTGAGTAAACTTGCCGTTTGAAGGGAATGTACGGGTGTGGTCTGAGCAGTAGAAGTTCTCGTTTTCGCAGCCTGCGTCGCAGAGTACAAGGCGTCCGTCTTCAATATCCTTGAACTGTGGACCGCCGTGCATAATCTCTCCGTGCATTGTAAGGATTGTTGGGAAAGACACCTGCCAGCCGTATTTCATTGCTTCGCCAGTGACAACAGCGCCAACATACTTCTCTGTCACGCCTGGTTTGCCGGCAATCATCGCAGCAGTGTGCATCTTGTAGCCTATCTCGCAAGCCTTCTCAATCTCGGCAATCTCCTGGTCTTCCTTCACTGAGCGCATCTTAACCACAGCCTTGATGAACTCAACGCTTGCAGCTTCCGTCTGCTTAGTGTGGTGGATGCCAAGAACGTCCTGAATGAGGAGCTTCTCCTGATGGCGGTGAGGTGGAAGGAAATGAATCTTTCTGCCCTTTGCCTGCTCTGCCTTTACATAGTCGATGAACTGCTGGAAAGTGCCAGTCTTGCTTACGCCAACCTTCTTTGCCTGAGAGGCAAGCGACTCTACAGGACCAGTCCATACGATGTCAGCCACGTCAACATCGTCGCCATAAAGGGCAACTTCGCCGCTTTCAACATCGATGACACCTGCCAAACCATCACGAATAATTCCGAAATAGTAGAGATATGACGAATCCGGGCGGAACGGATAATATACATTCGCAGGATAGTTGTTAGGCACTTCATTGCCGCTCAAGAGGATGAGTACACCGTCATTGACGAGTCCCTTGAGCACATTTCTGCGGTTTATGTAGGTTTCTTTTGAGAACATATCGGGGTAGTTTTCTTGAGTAGTTTTACATTTGATTGTGATGTATGTATAGAACATAAATCGCGCAAAGTTAATAATTTTTTATTATTAAGTAAAGAAAATGCAAACAAATTAGACTTTCAGAGGGAAAATTTACAATTATCGACTGCAAAAAACACAAAAATATGTCACTTTTTCCCAATTTTGGAACGATTTATTGTGTAAACAACCCCTTTTCTACGTTTTTCATTACCGTAGCGAAGCGTCTCTTGCGGGAGTTCATCCTCACATGCACTAATATTATACTCATGCAGTATGCTCCAATCATAATATTCGCATTCAACAGGCCTGACGCCTTGAAGAAGTCGGTGGATTCATTGCAAAAGAATGTTGAAGCTAACGAATCAGATCTGTACGTATTTGTTGACGGTCCTCGCCCTCACAAAGAGGGAGAAGCGGAACAAGTGCAAGCTGTAAGGGATTTCGTGGCATCATTGGAGGGTTTCAAGTCAATCACCACTCGTTTCTCTGAAGTGAACAAAGGACTTGGTCCTTCTATCATTGCAGGAGTTACGGAGGTAATGAACAAGCATGGCAGAGCAATTGTTCTTGAAGATGACCTGATCTTGGCGACAAACTTCCTTTCGTTCATGAACCAAAGCTTGGAAAAATACGAGAATGTCGAGGAAGTCTTCTCCGTTTGCGGTTATTCACTAAGACTGAATCTTCCGAAAGACTACGCTTTCGACGCATATTTCTGTCCTCGAAGCAGTTCATGGGGTTGGGCAACATGGAAAGATCGCTGGTTATCCGTTGACTTCAAGCTCGAAGATTGGGATGCTGTTGAGCGGAATGGCAAGCAATTCAACAAATGGGGCGGCAGCGATTGCTTCGGAATGCTCAAGGGATGGCGCGAAGGTCGCAATAAATCCTGGGCTATCCGCTTCGTCTATTCACAGTTCTGCCAAGGCAAACTCTCGCTATTCCCACACAAGAGCCTTGTTGACAATGGCGGATTTGATGGCAATGGAACCAACTGCAAGTCATGGAGCAGGTACAAATGTACAATGGATATTACCGGCAAAAAGGCATTCCGACTGCCGGAAGAGGTGTCCGTAAACAAGGTAATCCGCTCGTCTTACCTTTGGTATTACGGCATTCCTATCCGCATTTGGTCAAGGATTATGTACGCATATACAGGTCTTATGTCACATTAACAATAAACACAAAGACATGATAAGATTCTTGGACTTAAAGGCATATACCGACAAATATGCTGACGAAATAAAGGAAGCCACAAACCGCGTTATCGATTCCGGATGGTTTCTTCAGGGAAAAGAGAACGCACAGTTTGAAAAGGACTATGCCGAATACATCGGTTCGCCTTACTGTGTGGGCTGCGCAAACGGACTTGACGCCCTGATTTGGATATACCGCACATACGTTGAGATGGGCGTCATGCAGCCTGGCGACGAGGTCATCGTACCTGCAAACACTTATATCGCATCCATTCTCGCCATCACGGAAAATGGACTCGTGCCAGTTCTCGTGGAACCTGATATCAACACTCTTGAGATTGACCCTGAGAAGATAGAGGCTGCCATCACGGAACGTACTCGCAGCATACTGATTGTTCACCTCTATGGCCGTATTGCTTACACGGAGAAGATTGGTGAACTTTGCAAGAAGCATAACCTGAAACTCGTGGAAGACAATGCTCAGGCTCATGGTTGCCGCTTCGGAGATCAGCGTACCGGTTCCCTTGGCGATGCTGCAGGCCATTCATTCTATCCGGGAAAGAACCTCGGTGCCCTTGGTGATGGTGGCGCCGTTACCACAAACGATGCAGAACTTGCTGCCGCCGTTCGTGCACTTGCCAACTACGGTTCGCAGAAGAAATACGTATTCAAATACAACGGTCGCAACTCTCGCCTTGACGAGATTCAGGCAGCCATTCTTGACGCAAAGCTGAAACATTTGGACGAAGACAATGCTCACCGCCAGAAGATAGCCAACTGCTATTACGAGAATATCAGCAATCCTCTCATTAAACTTCCTGTCCGCCTTGCCGACGAGCAGAATGTTTATCACATCTTCCCAGTGCTATGCGAGCGTCGTGACGAACTTCAGCAGTATCTTGCAGACAATGGCGTGCAGACCCTTATACACTACCCTATTCCACCTCACAAGCAGGAATGCTACAAGGAATGGAACATGCTCTCACTTCCCGTAACAGAAAAGATTCATAACGAGGAATTATCCTTACCAATCAGCCCTGTTCTCTCAATCGAAGAAGCAGAAACGATTGTAAGACTACTGAATAACTTTCAATAAAAGATGGAAAAGAAAAAATACATATCATTTGACTTGTTTGCCTATCTCCACAGACTGAAGAAGTCAAAGTGGTCTTTGACAGTAATGCTGCTGCTCTTCGGCGCCCTGGGCGTGGGAGTGGCTTTCAGCATACCTAAGATATACAAGTCCAGCGTCATGCTTGCTCCTGAATCCTCTGGCGGAAATTCCCTCTCTTCAAGCCTTTCTTCAATGGCATCATTGGTCGGCTTGGGCAAGAACTTCGCGAACAACGAGGATGCCATCTTCCCAGAGATATACCCTGATGTAATGCAATCGACGAACTTCATCGTCAGCATGTTCCCTGTCCAGGTAGAATCAAAAGACGGCAAGATCAAGTGCGATTACTACACATACATGCTGAAAAAGCAGAAGATTTCGTGGCTTGACCTGCCAAAAGTTTACTTCGCAGAATTCATGAAGAAGTACAAGAAGGAGGATGTCGGCAGACAGAAGAAGGATGGAGACAACAGTGCTCCAGACCCATTCTATCTGACAAAAGAAGAAGATGATGTGGTAAAGGGTATTGCCGGCAACATCAATTGCTCGGTTGACAAGAAGACTTCCGTGATAACCATTGAAGTAACGGATCAGGATCCTGTCATCGCAGCTTCTATTGCCGACACTTTGATGAACCGCCTTCAGGTATTCATCACTGACTATCGAACAAAGAAAGCTATCCGTGACCGTGACTATATCAGCAACCTCTATGACGAGGCTAAGGCAGAATACACAAAAGCCCGCAAGGAATATGCCAGATTCTGCGACGCAAACATGGATGTAATCCTTCAGCAGGTGCAGTCGGAAATGGAAGAAATGGAAAACGACATGCAGCTGAAATACAACATCTACACACAGCTTACAGAACAACTCCAGATGGCTCAGGCCAAGGTCATGGAGCGAACCCCTGTATATACGATAGTACAGAATGCCTCTGTACCAGTAAAGCATAGCAACAAGCCAAAGGTACTCATACTTGCCATTTTCCTCATCATCGGTTTTATCCTGCACAACATAGGCATGTTCCTGCGTCATGGCAGCGAGATTCTTGTGCATGAGAAATATGTTATTGATTACATTCCACAGCAGAATCCACAAATGATGCAGACTCCTGTTCAGGAAGAAAAGGCTGTAGAAAAAGTAGTAGCAGGAGAAGAAGATGATGATAAGGAAGAACAACCTGTATCATCAGAGGCAAGCAACGAATAATGGCAGGTATATTTTCAAGAATAAAGGAAACTGATGCCCGCACAGCTCTTGTCAGGAAGAACATTCTGTTTTCATTCCTCATCAAGGGTTGGTCGGCACTTGTCATGTTCCTTCTCGTACCAATAACCCTGAAATGCCTGGGCGAATATACCAACGGAGTATGGCTTACAATCAGTTCGATGCTGATATGGATAGACCAGATGGACATCGGATTGGGTAACGGACTGCGCAATCAGTTGGCATCAGCCATTGCTCATGGCGACAAGGTGCGTGCAAAAGAAGTGGTAAGCAGCACCTTCTTCATGCTGATAATCATAATAATCCCCGTTCTTCTGGTACTTGTATCATTGATCTTCACAATGGACATGTACTCTTTCCTGAACGTGGAACATGATAAAATCAGTAATCTTCCAGACGTAATTGCTGTCGCAACAATACTGATTTGCAGCACTTTCATCTTCAAGTTCATCAGCAGTTTCTATCAGGGCATGCAGTTACCTGCCGTCAGTAATCTTTTTCTCACCATCGGACATACGCTCACTCTTATAGCAACCTATATTGCTTATTCAACAGGCTTCCGCTCACTGATGGTCATTGCGATAATAAACACTGCCGGTCCGCTGCTTATTTATATCACAGCATATCCTTTAACTTTCTTCCGAAAGTATCGTGACATTTCTCCTTCATACAGGTATTTCACCTTTGCTTCTGCACGTTCGCTATTCACTGTCGGCGTAAAATTCTTTGTCTTGCAGATGGCGGGAGTGGTGCTTTTCATGTCGTCAAACATAGTAATCTCAAACATTCTGAACCCAGCAGAGGTCACTCCATACCAAATAGCATATCGTTATTTCACGCTATGCCTTATCCTTTTCAACATCATCAGTACGCCTTACTGGAGTGCAACTACCGATGCTTACGAGCGTGGCGATATTGAATGGATTCGTAACTCAAGAAGACGAATGAAAAAGGTTCTTTTCGGCATGATAGCTATCGCAGCACTTATGGTTGCCGCTTCTCCAATAGTTTATCACATCTGGATTGGCGATGACGTAACAATACCGTTCCTCTTGACTATTCTCGTGGCAGTTTACCTTTTGGTACTCATCATAAGCATGAGTTACTCAAACTTCATCTTTGGAATCGGGACATTGAAGATTCAGCTTATTTTCACAATTTCCGCAGCAGTTTTGTTCATTCCATTGGCTTACCTGCTGTCGAACATAGAACAAAGCATCTATGCTGTAGTGCTTGCCATGATACTCATAAATCTACCAGGACTCATTGCAAACCGCATACAGCTCAACAAATTACTTAAAGGAAAGGCTACTGGAATATGGAAAGAATAAGGTGTAACACTTCGGTCGCCATTCTGCTTGCCACATATAACGGCGACAAATATCTGGCGGAACAGTTGGATTCCTTGCTCAACCAGACGTATTCAGACCTCACTATATACATTCACGATGATGGTTCCAAGGACAATACTCAGGCTATCATATCTGAATACACGAAGAAATATCCAAACATTACCCAATTGGAATACGAGCCTTGCGGAGGTTCAATGAACAATTTCCTCAGCATTCTGGCTCGAGTGGATGCTCCGTATTACTTCTTTTCCGATCAGGACGATGTATGGTTGCCGGAGAAAGTTGAGGTCTGCGTCAAGGCTCTCAAGGAAGCAGAGGAAAAGAACGGAATAAACACTCCTGCCGTTGCAAACACTGACCTGTTCATCACGGACGAGAACCTTAGAATTACAGACCAGTCTTTCTGGAAAGTGGCAGGTATTTATCCACAGTTTCTCAGAAATTTCAACGAAGCTGCGGCAGCAAATGGCTGTACTGGCTGTGCAATGTCTTTCAACAATGCTGCACGAAAATCTGTTGTTCCTCACAACGGAAAGGCAACGATGCATGACTCATGGGTTTGCCTTTGCGCCCTGAAGGCAGGTGGAGTGATGTGTCCTATAAGCAAGCCTCTCATCTACTATCGTCAGCATTCAAGCAATGCTCTTGGCGCGGCAACACCTGTAAACACGCTTACTTTCAGTTACAGAATGGCGCATATCAAGAAGATGTATCTGATGATTAAGCACCACTATCAAATGCTTTGCCAACTAAACTACGGAAGTTTCCTGAAGTTCATGTATTACAAAGCTAAATATAAACAAAACATCAAGAAATTCAACAAAACAGTTAAAGGCTGATGCAATCGCAAGACCGCAAAATAATCATCAATATGTATTCCCTACTGAACTATCTCAGGAAAGGGAAACTATTGCTATGTATCTGCATTATACTCTCTGCAGCTGGCGGTCTGGCACTGTCTTTCACCATAGAAAAGGAATACACCGCAACAATAAAGATCATTGACAACGAGTCTTCAGAAAACTCTGGCGTGGAGTCTGTTGCCGGCTTGGTAGGATTCACGGGAACATTCATAACTAAGGATGACGCAATAGTCCCACAGTTATTCCCAGACTACTTGAGTTCGTCTTCCTTTATAATGGATCTTTGCAACATGCCCATTACCACGAAAGATGGTGAATCAACGACATACAAGGCTCACCTAATAACGCATTACATGCCGGAAGAGGAGGTGGAAGACAGCATGTATAGCGCACTGATGATTGCCATGGGAAAGATAACATGCTCGCTTGACCAACAGACCCAGTTGACAACCATTGAGATTACTGACCGTGATGCCTTTGTTGCAGCATGTGTGGCTGATAGCGTTTTCCAGAGACTCCAGAGAAATCTGGTGGAATACCGCATGAACAAGTCTGAGGCTGACCTGCGTTTTCTCAACAAAATCATAGTAAAAGCCAGAAAAGACTATGAAGAAGCATTTACCCAATACACAATGGTAAAGGACGAGAACATGGATGCGGAAATGCAATCTGTTATCGCAAAGATAGATGCTCTTGAGAACGACATGAATATAAAGTACGATATCTACTCGCAGATATATGATCAAATACGACTTTTGAAGGTGGAAATGGGCAAGGATAAGACATCCTTGACGCTCGTGGCAAATTCCACTGTCCCGATGAAACCCATCACAAAGTCAAAGACGTTCTTCGTAGCAGTATTCGCATTTATCGGCATCATTTTGTGGGCTCTGATAATTATACTGTGGAGGAGGAAGGAAATTATATCGGCTGAATAGTTCAACATATCAATAATTCAAAAGAAGATGCAGACCTATAGCGTTATAAAAGAATGTTGGAATTGTAAATATATCTTCCTGGCGGGAATAATCCTGTCGGTAGCACTTGCTATTGGTCTGACAAAGAGCCAACCTGATGTGTATGCTGCGAGAATGGAGTTGGTTGATGAACACAAAGAGTCTATGGACTTTGCCGTTGGATTGAATTCTCTTTCTGTAGCCTATCGTGACATGAAGCCAATCAATGAAGGTTTTGAAAACAATCCAGAAATGTATTCTTCGCTGCTTCAGTCCACAGACTTATGGGAGAAACTACAGGAAACATACATTGAGAAATACCACCTTACATACAAGGACTACATCAGGAAGCACAATAGAGAAGATTGGTGGAGTACGCTTTCGCCGGAAGACAGCGGCTATGCCCTGGAAACTATCCGCAAATCACTTAGTTGCCAAGTGAAGCGATCTTACTTCACTATTGTCATCAAATTTATTGATAGCGACCGCGATGTTGCAGAAAGAATGTGTCTCTCCGTATGTGAAATATTGTCGGAAGAGATACAGAACATATACAATCAGAAGCTGAATGCCATCACTCAGGATATAGAAGATTCACGAAAAAAGGCAGCCACAGAATATGCGACTGCCCTAAGAAAATATCAGGAGTATTGCGACATGAACGTAGATGTCACAAGTCCTTTGATTAAATCCAATATAGAGAACATGAAACAGGACAGGGACAGCAAGCAGAAACTCCTGAACAGGCTCAACACTCTTCACATCCGTTCTCTTGCTCTGCAGAACAAAGAGCTTCGTCCTTTCACTGTGCTGAAATCAGCTTTTGTTTCTAAAAACAAATATCAGCCTACACCGATAACAAACTTCCTGGCTTGCTTCACTATCATAAACGTTCTTATTTTCATGTTCGTTTGTCTCAGGAAGAGAATGAAACTGAAGTATAGAATGGATTTAGGCGGCTTACCTTCGCCTTGGTTCATCACTATTATTGTGTGGGGTGTCATAATGTTCATGATGCAATTCCGCGATCCGGAGTTCCTCAGACCGCTGACAGGACAGGTGTATTACGGATTGGCAATATGGATTCCCGTCTTCTGCTTCTTTGGCATAATGTTCTATAACATCATGCCTTCCACCAACAATACCCAAGAGGGTACAGGAATTAGGACACCTAAGCAGGAACATGAATACAGCAAACTGGCATTCACCATCCTCTTTATTTTCTCCGTTATCTGTACTCCAATACTCGCATATAAGGTATATTCGGTAGTTTCCATGTTTGACTCCACTGATATGCTCAACAATGTCCGAATTCTTGCAGTGGAAGGCAACCAGAGTTTCGGTTTTCTGAACTATACACACGTTGTAAACGAGGTTCTGCTGGTGGTTGCTTTATGGCATTATCCGAAGATTCCTCTTTGGCAAGTGCTCCTTCTTGTTGCTGTAAACATCATGTCAGCCATCGCTATCATGGAGAAAGGAACATTGTTCTTCCTGGCTGTTGCATTGTTCTTCGTTATGTTCGAGAAGGGTGTTATTAAGATTCGAGGCATCATCATTGCCGCTGTCAGCGTGTTCTTGATCATGTTCCTATTCAACATCATGCGAGCAACTGAGGCACAAGCAGAACAAGATGACACTACAGCCATCGACTTCTTCCTATCAATGTATATACTTTCGCCATGCCAAGCATTTGAAACCATATCCGTTGACCTGACACCGCAAACGGGAGTTCACACTTTCGACACCATTTACCTCTTCATGCAGCGCTTCGGAGTGCCGGGCATTGAAGTACCTCCTAAGATACAGGACTTCGTTTGGGTTCCTATTGTAACAAATGTTTATACCATTCTGCAACCGTTCTATCTGGATTTCGGGTATAAAGGAATAGCATTCTTTGCGATGGTTTATGGTGTCATAATGGGAATGGTTTACAGAAGTTACAGGAATGGTAGTAACGTAGCACGCTGTGTCTATACATACTTTATATATACATTGGTACTGCAATTCTATCAGGAATATATTTTCTCGGGAATTGTACCATTCATTCAGTTCGTATTCTTTACGGCTTTGGTTTGCCAAAACAAGATAATACTGAGGTGGGAAAGTCCGTTGCCCAAATCATAAAACACTTACACCAAGTAAATACCCTATGCAAGTCTCGATAATCATAGTAAACTTTAATACTCCAACACTTGTGGAGCAATGCCTTAAAAGCATTGCCCACCATGTTCATGGTTGCTTATACGAGGTGATTGTTGTTGACAATGCATCGTCAGACGACAGCATAGAACGACTTTCCGCTTGCAAGAACATAAAGCTTATTGCAGCAGATTCCAACCTCGGCTTTGGCAAAGCAAACAATCTCGGAGCAGCAGAAGCTTCTGGAGAAATGCTCTTTTTCCTGAATCCAGACACCATTCTATGCAACGATGCGGTAACTATTCTCTACAATTACCTGAAAGAAAATACGGCAATAGGCGTTGCAGGAGGCAATCTCTTTGACGCGGAGAAGCAGCCAACTCACTCTTTCTCACGTATTTTCCCATCAATAACACAGGAGATGGACTTTGCCATAGCACAGCTTTACACAAAGGCGAGATTTGGAAACAACCGACAGTTCAATCACACGGGTCAACCCTTGGACGTGGCATTTATTACTGGGGCAGACCTTATGATTCGTAAAGAGTTGTTTGCAGAAATAGGAGGTTTCGACAAAAACTTCTTCATGTACTATGAAGACACTGCCCTTTGCTATCAAGTTGCTAAACGTGGTTACAGGATAACATCTGTTCCCCAAGCAGAAATCATACATCTTGAGGGCAAGAGTTTCAATGTATCGCAAGCCAGAGAGGACAGGATCCAGGACGGAAGATACCTCTTCTTCCATAAATTCTACTCTCATACATATAATAATTTGGCAGATTCCTTCAACATCGCATCCATACAAATAGCAAAAATACTGTGCCGGCTGTTGGGCAAATCCACACGTTACGAACGCTATGACTGCCGCTTAAAGGCTTACAGAAAAGCGACAAAGAAATATA
>JAKSLI010000077.1 GCA_024401305.1 Bacteroidaceae bacterium
TAAATTTATATATGAGTAAAACTAAACATTTATTCTTGCTAATGCTGCTGTCATTATGCAGCATTGCTTCCTACGCCTACGACTTTGAGGTTGATGGGTTGTATTACAATTTACTGTCTGCAAGCGAGAAGACTGTTTTGTTTGCAGGATATGCCAATGGTGAAGCACAAGAAAACCTTGAAATTCCTGTAACAGTATCCTCAAGAGGTGTACAATTCTCTGTTGTTGGAATTGCAGATAATGCTAACATATCCGTTAGAAATGCAATACTTCCAGAGCATATAAAACAACTTGGAGAGCATTCGTTTGCAAAAGTTGGAACACTGAGATTCAATTCCACAGTATCAAAATTGCCTGCTTATTTCTGTGAACAGGCTGACAGTATATTTGTTGCAGGAAATGTAACTTCATTGGGAATTATGTCTTTGGGAGATGTGGGATACTTATATTTTGAATATTCTGATACTCCATGTAATACAAGTAATCATATTGCTAATGCAAAAACCCTTATTTTGAATCGTGACATTTCTACAAAGAGATGGTTAGGAAACTCCTTTGGAACGGGCATTAGAACACTATCTTACGGAACTGCCTCTAACGAGACGGGGCCCACTGTCATGCAAGACTATCTGCTTGCCGGATTATCTTCACTTGAACGTTTAATCATCCGTCCAAGTATAAAAAGCATAGGTGGAGATGTTGGGTTGCAATATTGTAAGAACCTATCATCCCTTGTTATAGAAGAATCTCCTTCAATACTGTCTATGGGCTCATATTACCATGTAGAAGATATAAATTACCATTATCATTATGTTAATGATAACTTGTTTATAAATTGCCGCTTAAATGAGATCTATCTTGGTCGCTCTCTTTCTATTCCATCATATCGAAAAGAGTCAATCAAAAGTGGTAGTGGTGTGGATGCAACTTTTACTGATTATGATCTAACTTCCCCTTTCTATAAGTATGGGACACCACTAAGGAAAGTTACTATAGCAGATAATGTCAAAGTCTCTCCGTATTTGTTTTATGAATCATATTACTTGGAAGAACCTAGTTTTGGAAATGGTGTTGAGATCTGTGAAAATGCTTTCTTGAACTGTAGAACACTAAAAAGCATTAAACTTCCAACAAGTTTTACTCTTCATGGTAATGCATTTGCAAACTGTCGAGTTGCAAAATTGGATGATCTGAGTAATGGATTTGACAATATTGTTATAGATGGTGACCCATTTACAGATTGTGATTATATTCGGAATAATTTAAAGTCTCTTAAGTTAAATGCAAAAAGCATTCAACTAAAAAACGCCTTTAGCAACTATGACAAGTTGCAAGTTTTAGAAATAGTTTGTAATTCAGGAACTATAGGCGAAGGTACATTCAAAAACAATGGAAGGCTTCAGCATGTATCCATGAGCGGAAATATTCAATCTATTGGAAACAATGCTTTTTTGAACTGTACAAGTCTAACCGAGATTGGTTGTGATATGCCAGAGCCACCATCATGTACAAAAGAAACATTTGAAGGTGTCAACAAGTGGGATGCAACATTATACGTTCCAAAAGAAGCTAAAGAGAAATATTCAGTGGCAGATGGTTGGAAGGATTTTCTTTTTGTGGAGGAAATGCCAATGCCTGAGTTTGTTGTTTCTACAACAAATGCACCATCAGACTCTAATCCTCAAAACCAGATACTAAAGCAGCCTAACTGCGAAGAGCCAATAGTAGAACTTGCAAATGCAGATAATAAGGCAACGTATCAATGGTATCGTGTTAGCACAGAGACTATTCCTGCAAATACGCCAATAGATTTCATGGGGGAAGTTCAAAGCTTGGGTGAATATCCGTGGGTTAATATCGGCTCTGGTATAGAATCTTCAAACATAGGTAAGCACAATAGTTCTTCTTGCGCAGAACTATTATTTGATTTCAAAACAGGTGATAAATTGTCGTTTGATTGGTCTGTTAATGGAGAGCAATATTTTGATAATCTTCAAATTCTTGAAAATGGAGAAAATATTGTGTTAAAGAATGGAGTCCAAACTGGTCATTATGAAAACACATTTGAAAAAGAACAAGAAGGCACCTACCAATTCAGATATGTTAAGGATGAGTCAGTTAGTGAAGGAGACGACAAAGCGTCCATAACAAATATAAGTTTTGTTTCGCCTGAAAAAAGAGATATAAAGAGAATATCCGCAATTGAAGGTGAAAATACTAATTATCTTCAAAGTAGCAAATTGCCTTACGGTGATAAAGTGTTCTGTATAGTAACATTGGGCAATGGTTACAAGCTCAAATCTAATGAGTTTGTATTGGAATATGTAAACTTCATAAAGACTCAACCAACTCCAGAGAACTTGTTTGTTGAACTTGATACGCCAGAGGAAGGAGCGACATATCAGTGGTATCAAGGAATAGAAACAAAATCAGATTCCAAGATAATAATTCCTATATCTTCTGCTTCATACAAGTGGACAGAGTCTAATGGAGTCTGGACTTCAGGAAACAAGAGTGTAGGTTCGTCTTCATCTATCATGACTGCGACAATAGATGTAGAATCTGGTGATGTGCTAAGTTTCGATTGGAATGTTTCCAGCGAATCTGGGTATGATTATTTTTATTGTACCATTAACGGAACTCAAGTTTTGAAAAAGAGTGGTACGGATAATGGAACTTACACAAAAGAATTCACAACAGCCTCTAAAGTGACAATAGAATATAAGTACACAAAAGACATTGGAACGAATTCAGGGGCAGACTGTGCTACTGTGTCAAATATAAAACTAACAAGACCTTCAGGCTTCTCTAATGTTGTTGAATCTGAAATCACAGGTGCTAATACTTCTATACTTGATGAAATGCTGATTGAGGGTGACGCAACTGTATGGTGTGTGGTTACTTTACCTAATGGCAGGATACTTGTTAGCGACAAAGTGCAGTACAAGTATAATTATGCACTACACTTCAAGAGAATGCACTCAGATATCCTTTCCAAGACAACTGCTACCGTTACCATCTCTGATCTTGATGCAGTGGAGAAGGCAATAAGTGATTATATGAATCTTCCGACAGATGTACAATTGCAGCTACAAGAAGAAAAGACCTTGCTTGATGCACTAAAGGCCAAAATTGACGAATTGATGAAACCAACAGTAACAGTGAAATCTAACGACATTAAGCTTGGTACTGTGTCTGGTGGAGGTACATATTTTGAAGGTGAAAATGTAACAGTTACTGCAACTCCTGCCAAAGGGTGTCGATTCGTACAATGGTCAAACGGCGTTACAGAAAATCCATATTCATTTGTCATTAGTAAAGATACGACACTTACAGCCACATTTGAACTCTGCAAATATACCATTACCTTTGATACTGATGGCGGTTCTGCAATAGATCCTATAACTGCTGATTATGGTTCTGTAATTACCGCGCCGGCAAATCCGACAAAAACAGGTTACACATTCGTTGGTTGGGATAAGGATATTCCTTCAATTATGCCAGACGAAGACATTGTTATCAAAGCTATATGGAAAATCAATCAGTATAAGGTAACATTCATTGTGGATGGCGTAACTGTTTCTGAGGAATTAAAAGACTATGATAGTGTTGTAGAGCAGCCTGAAGATCCTGTAAAAGAAGGTCATACTTTCAATGGTTGGAATGTAAAATTCCCTATAAAGGTTCCTGCTAACGATATAACCATCACAGGTTCATTCTCTATCAACAGCTATACAGCGACTTATATATTTAACGGTGATGTTGTTGGCAAAGTGGAAATACAGTATGGCTCTCCAATTCCTCCTTTTGAATATACTCCATCAGATTCTCGTTACACTATCACAAGATGGATTAGCGATGCTGAATATGACACAATGCCTGCAAAGGACATTACTTTCTATGCAGAATACACGGATGGCATACCATCAATCAACAATGGTGATTTTGTAGATGTATATACTGTTAATGGAGTGAAGATTAGAAGAAATGTCTCAAAGTCAGAGATAGCTTCTGAACTTCCAGCTGGAATGTACATCATAAATGGCAAGAAGGTGATTGTGAAGTAATAATTATATAACTATTCTTTTGTAGACCTCAGTATAAACATCGGCTCTGCTGAATGTTGAAAATAAAGAAAACGGTTCTCTTATTCGCAATGTGTGCGGATGGGAGAACCGTTTTTGTATTTTAGAGCCAAAACTAAAAGCTTTTGAAATTATGCTAAAAAGATTTCCACCAATCGTCGGGAACGCCGCTGATTAATCTTGCAAGTTCGTTCATTACCAGACACATCTCGCGGCTTATCTGCGTTTCTCGTTGGTAGATGTATTTCCAGCATGTCAGTTGCACGTGGCGGTTTTCGGCAGTGGAATAGAATGCTTTGCCTGTAGGCTTGTATCTTTCGCTGAAACCATTATCCATAATTTCCATGAAGGGTAGCTGCTCTACCATCAGTTGCTTCATGATGTCTCGTTCTCTCGGACTAATGAAGGCAGAGACAACGACTGCTCCTTCTCGTGCAGCCTTCAGCACGGCAGCCTTCTGTTGCTCAAAAAGATTGCTATCGGCACGATGACAGATGAGGCTTACCTTACGTGCAGAACTGAGCAACTGCATATTTCCAAGAATGTCAATGCCCATGCCTTCCTTGAGTCTTGATTGGATATTAGCTTGTAGCTTCTGGCATTTCGCTGGATCGCGCCCTATCCATTTGTCGGCAGCCACGGCATTGAGGGCGCGTGAAAGCGTCCAATTGGCGGAATGATGGTCGCGAGAGATGAGAAAACGGTCGGGCTTGCTGCGAGCAATCAATCGCTTGCGAGGGTTGTTGCGGATATACTGGCGCTTTATCTCCACCTCTTCTTCGGTAACAGCCTCAACTTCGTTATAACTACGGACGAAGAGGGCGGGGCCACGGAAGGAGCGGGTGTGGTGTTTGTCTTGGAACTTTCGAGCTATAGCTCGCCATTCCTCTTTCGTTGCGCCCCTATTGCTGCGCCAGTCAATGCCAATGACATCCCAATATTCATGAGAGCAGCCAATCATAAAGCCGTTTATGACACGCCCCAAGTTCACACCTTTCTTGAACTCCAGATGCAACAAGCCGTGGAAATGCTCAGGCATTACCTGCGATTCGATAATTGTAACATTAGGATAGAAGTTGGGGATGTTCTCCCAACACTTTTTTACTCCCTTGCCTACATGTGTCAATAGGCAACGAGGAGCATCTGTGCTGCCGTCAGCAGCATCAGGGTTCCCTACGATATAGCCAAGGGTGGGCGATTCGCCTCGCGTATTTAATGTAACGTGAAAGTACCCATCGAAATAATCTACGAGGGGATTGCGCTTAAGGCTGTCATTGAGCGACGCTTCCTTTATGCTTATCATCGCTATTTGTTCTGACGTCAGTTGCATAGCTATATCACGCTGCAAATTTACGTTTTTTCCCAAAATAATAGTGCCTATTACTTGAAAAAGTGGCTCAGAGCCTTGATTCTCTGTTGGAAAACGTTATTCCGTTTTCTATCTTTGCAAACGGGTTGCAAAAAGTATTTGATAATTTTGCACGCGAAATATTTGTTATATGATGAAAACGATTCTAAATATACTCCTTTTTGCAAGTCTTGCATTCATGGTCTCATGTGGGGCGAAGCATGAACATGAAGCAGAGCACGAGCATGACCACGACCATGAGGTCGAGGGTGCGGAAGAACATGGACATGACTCCGACGAAATAGTCTTCACTCCTGAACAGGCGAAAGCGGCTGGACTGGAAGTGGAAACCGTGAAGGCGGGCGAATTCCGCGAGGGCATCAAGACCAGCGGACAGGTGCTTACCGCTCAGGGCGACGACGAAACTCTCGTGGCTCGAAGCACTGGAATACTGAAACTGAATGTGGCTTCGCTCGTGGAAGGTGCGGAAGTGGCAGCGGGCAGAACGCTGTTCTCCATCTCGTCGGTAGGCATGTCGGACGGCGATGTCACAAACCGCGCACGACTTGAATACGAGGGTGCGCTGAAGGAATACAATCGCGCAGCCGACCTCTTCAAGGACCAGCTCATCACACAGGGCGAACTGAACGAACTGAAACTGAAGCTCGACCTCACAAAGGAGGCGCTGAAATATGGCAAGACAACAACGCCAGCATCAACAGTTGTCACGGCTCCTTTCACCGGTTTCGTGAAACAGCTGCTGGTAAAGAACGGCGAGTTCGTAACGGCAGGTCAGTCGCTTGCGGTAATAACGAAGAACAAGCGCCTGCAGCTTCGTGCCGATGTGTCGGAGAAGTATTACTCGCACCTCGGTCATATCACTGGCGCCAACTTCCGCCTGACTGGTTCCGACCGCACTTTCAACATCGAGGCTATCGGCGGACGACTCGTTTCCTACGGTCGCTCTACTGCTAACGACATCTGCTTCGTGCCTGTAATCTTTGAATTTGACAACACAGACCGCGACATCGTTGCCGGCAGTTTCTGCGATGTCTTCATGCTTGGCAAACGCCGCGAGAATGTTATCAGCGTGCCTATCTCGGCACTTACCGAAGACCAAGGCTTGTATTATGTCTTCCTACAGGTTGATGACGAAGGCTACAAGAAGCAGGAAGTGGAGATAGGCGAAACGGACGGCATACGACGCGAGATAGTCCGCGGACTGAATCCGGGCGACAAGGTGGTGGTGAAAGGTGCTGTGCAAGTGAAACTCGCGGGCATGAGCGGCGTGATTCCAGCACATACGCATGAACACTGATAAGCCTCTCCCCCCTTACCCCCTCCCCGTATAATGGGAGGGGGAGGAATTAGTTTTACTCAATAGAGGGAAATGGCTTTAAGTTCTTAAGGTTATGATATACTTATATATTATTGCCTAACACAAATATACTCCAGTGATATAATTCCTCCCACAAAGCATATCACTCCCCCTCCCATTATACGGGGAGGGGGTTGGGGGGGAGAGGCCTTTATGCTAAACTCAATAATATCATTTTCACTCAAACATAGGTTGCTCATCATCATCGCAGCCATACTCTTTCTCTTCGGCGGTGCTTATACGGCGAAGAATATGGAGGTGGATGTGTTCCCCGACCTCAACGCCCCTACGGTGGTCATTATGACGGAAGCCAAGGGTATGGCGGCAGAGGAGGTGGAACGCCTCGTCACCTTCCCGATAGAGACTGGCGTGAACGGTGCTACGAATGTGCGTCGCGTGCGATCTTCTTCCACCACGGGTTTCTCCGTTGTATGGGTGGAATTCGACTGGGGCACCGACATATACATCGCTCGCCAGATTGTTTCCGAGAAGATCACAGCACTGTCGGAGAATCTTCCGCCTACCGTGGGCAGCCCAACACTCGGTCCGCAATCGTCCATCCTTGGCGAGGTGATGTTCATTTCGCTCACATCCGACAAGACTTCCCTCCTCGACCTCCGCACCATTGCCGACTGGACAATACGTCCGCGACTGCTTTCCACTGGCGGCGTGGCACAGGTTACCGTGCTCGGTGGCGACATCAAGGAATATGCCATAAAGCTTCATCTGGACAAGATGGGACACTACGGTATATCCATCGACGAAGCCCTCAACGCGACAAAGGCTATGACGCAAAACGGCTCGGGCGGTGTGTTCTATGAATATGGCAACGAATACATCGTGCGCGGACTCGTGGCAACAAACAAACTCGAGGAACTGCGCCGCACGCTCATTGCCAAGAAGAATGACCAACCCATCATGCTTGACGATATTGCCGATGTTGAGATAGAAGGCAAATCGCCGAAGATGGGCGTGGCTTCCGTTGACGGCAAACCATCTGTCCTGCTTACAATAACCAAGCAGCCCAACACTGGCACTCTTGAACTCACCGAGCAACTCGACAAGGCGATAGAGGAGATCAAGCAGAACCTGCCGTCGGACATCAAGGTTCGCACCGACCTTTATCGTCAGCAGCACTTCATCGACAGCAGCATCAGCAATATCAAGCAGTCGCTATTCGAAGGCGCATTCTTCGTTGTCATCGTGCTCTTCCTCTTCCTCATGAATGTTCGCACCACATTCATCTCGCTCATCACAATACCTCTTGCACTGCTCACAGCCATCCTTACGCTGCAAGCTTTCGGCATGACTATCAACACAATGAGCATCGGCGGTATGGCCATCGCTATCGGTTCGCTTGTGGATGACGCCATTGTGGATGTTGAGAATGTGTATAAGAGACTGAAGACCCCTCCCAACCTCCCCACAGGGGAGGAGAAAGACCTTGCTGCGATGGGATTGGCAGGCAAGCTTCGCGTTGTTTACGAGGCATCGAAGGAAGTGCGCGTGCCGATATTGAGCAGTACGATAATCATTGTGGTTAGCTTCATCCCGCTCTTCTTCCTCGACGGCATGGAAGGTAGGATGCTTATCCCGCTCGGCGTTGCCTTCATCGTGTCGCTCTTCGCTTCAACGGCTGTCGCATTAACAGTGACTCCTGTGCTGTGTAGCTTGCTGCTGAGACCCCTCCCTGCCTCCCCACAGGGGAGGAGTACCCAAGGCGCTGATTCCTTCATTGCGCGTGGATTGAAGAAGGTCTATGGCTTTATGCTGAAAGGTGTGATGAAATTCGGCTGGCTTACCATCGGCGCTACCCTTTGCGTTCTCGTCTATGCCGTATTTGCCTTCACGCAACTCGGCCACAGTTTCCTTCCTTCGTTCAACGAAGGCTCGCTTACAATAAACATCAGCACCTTCCCTGGCGTATCGCTCAACGAATCCGACCGCATCGGACTCATGGCAGAAAAGGCTCTTCTGAAAGTGGATGGCATAACGGCTGTGGCGCGAAAGACTGGTCGTGCGGAACTCGATGAGCATGCTCTCGGCGTGAATGTTTCGGAGATCGAAGCTATCCTCAACACAGAGAAGCGCAGCAAGAAGCAGATTGTGGAGGATGTGCGCAAATCGCTTGGCATGCTTTCCGGCGTGAACATTGAAATCGGTCAGCCTATCTCCCACCGCATCGACGCCATGCTTTCCGGCACACAGGCGAACATTGCGATAAAGGTGTTCGGTCCAGACCTCAACCGACTGTACAACATAGGCAAGCAAATCAAGAAGGAATGTAGCGATATTCCAGGCATTGTCGATTTCAATGTGGAGCAGCAGGTGGAGCGTCCGCAGCTGAGCATCGTGCCTCGCCGTGAGATGCTTGCCCGTTATGGCATCACTATGCCTGAGTTCACGGAGTTCATCAATGTGCTCCTTGGCGGCGAAGTCGTGGCACAAGTGTTTGAGGGCAACAAGTCGTTCGACCTCACTCTACGCTCCGACGATGTTGACGAGCGCACGATGGAGAGCATCCGACAGACGAAGATTGACACGAAAGACAACGAGAAGATTCCGCTCGAATATGTTGCTGACATACAGTCGGCAGCCGGTCCGAACACGATAAACCGCGAGAATGTGTCGCGCAAACTCGTCGTATCTGCCAATGTTGAAGGCAGGGACCTCGGCAGTGTTGTGGAAGATATACAGAAGCGCGTAAACCAAGAGATTTCCCTTCCTGACGACTACCACATAGAATACGGTGGACAGTTTGAGAGCGAGAAGTCGGCACGCCAGACTCTCATCGTGCTTTCGTGCGTGGCAATACTGATCATCTTCCTGCTCCTCTACCAGCAGTTCAACAGTTGGAAGCAGGGACTGATAATCCTCTTCAACCTCCCATTGGCACTCATCGGCGGCGTCTTCGCCCTACAGCTTACAGGCGGCGTGCTGTCTATCCCAGCCATCATCGGTTTCATCTCGCTCTTCGGCATCGCTACGCGCAACGGTATGCTGCTCGTCGATCGCTACAACGAACTTTCGCGCCAGGGTCATTCCATGAAGGATGCCGTCATGCTCGGCTCTCTCGACCGCCTGAACCCTATCATCATGACAGCACTCACCTCCGCTCTCGCCCTCATCCCACTTGCCCTCGGCGGCGATCTGCCGGGCAATGAGATTCAGAGTCCGATGGCAAAGGTCATGCTCGGCGGACTGATAAGCTCCACAATACTCAACGGATTCATCATCCCTGTCGTGTTCTTGAAAGCCTCTCCCCACAACGATTCTACCAAATTCCACCAAAACATGTGATAAGATTAGGTTGAATTAGGTTGAATCCCTGTTAAAAGAAAATTCTCTAAGTTCAGATATATCTCATGAAATCTCTCTCTAAATTCCCTCCCCTGTTCGGGAGTTGCTGGGCCTTGAAAGGATTGGTGTGTAGTCTTATCCTCCTCCCTACCCTCGCCCACGCCCAGTCGTTCAGCGAGATTGTGTCGCTCGTACTCCAGAACAACTCCGCACTGAAGGCGGCGAAGTACGAGGTAGAGGCACAGAAGGAACAGGGACAGGTGGGACTCACCCTTGCCGACCCACAGGTGGAAGCTGCCTACTTGTTCGGTTCTCCTCGTCAGGATGTGAACAACCGCGTGGACCTCTCCGTCACTCAGGAGTTTGATTTCGCCACTCTCTCAGGCAACAAGCGCCGCGTGTCGGAAGCTGAAGCTGTGCTTCTCGACCGCAGTCTCGACGAGACTTCCCGACAGCTGAAGCAGCAAACCGTGCTCCTCCTAACAGACATTACCTACTATAATAAGGTGCTCGCTGAACTCAATCGCCGCAAGGCTCTCGAGGATAGTCTGCTCAATGTCTATAGGAAGCGTTTGGACAAGGGCGATGTCACCATCCTCGACTACAATAAGGCGAAACTTTCTGCCGCTCAAATCACGGGGCAAATCACAAAAACGAAGGCTGAACGCGAAGCAAAACTCGTGCAACTGCAGGGTCTCGCACGCAGCAGTTCCATCTTTTACAACGACACCGTCTATGCCGTGTCCTCAATAATCTTGCCAGAACAATACGAGCAGTGGGCAGCATCGAATATCCAAAACGCACCATCACTGCGAATAGAAGACCAGAAGATTGCCGTGAGCAAGGCACAAGCGGAACTCGCAAAGTCGGAAACTCTCCCTTCTTTCTCCGTAGGCTACACCTCAGAACTCGTCAAGGGCAGCAACTATCGCGGCATGGCAGTAGGCGTACAGGTGCCGCTATGGGCAAACCGCAACAAGATAAAGGCAGCACAAAAGGCATTGCAGGCTGCCGAAGAGCGAAAGGCAGACACCGAAGTGCAGCTACAGAACCAATACCGCCAACTCTTCTTCCAGGCAAAGACGCAGCTGAAAGTTGCCGAAGAATTCAAGAACACTCTCCACGCCACCGACAACAGCGCCATCCTCACCCGCGCTCTTAAAGGCGGACAAATGACACTCACCGAATATCTCCTCGAACAAAAATACTACTACGAGAACTACGACCAATGGCTCTCTGCCGAACGCGATGCCATGATGGCAATAGCCGAACTCTCGCAGATTGGATTGTGATGACTTATGAGTGATGAGTAATGACTAATGAGTAATGAGTAATGAGTAATGACTAATGAGTAATGAGTAATGACTAATGACTAATGAGTGATGAGTAATGAAATATCCCGAATTAATGAATCTTACTGTAATTCACTAATTCGGGATACTTGTTTTTTAGGGTTGTTATGCCAACGACTGCTGGTACCAATCGAAGAGGCGCTGAACGCCTTCGTCGATTTCTATCTTATGATGCCAGCCGAGAGAGTGGAGCTTGCTGACATCGATGAGCTTGCGCATTGTGCCGTCCGGCTTGCTTGAGTCGAAGAATACTTCGCCTGTGAAGCCAACGGTCTTTACGATGAGTTCGGAGAGTTCGCGGATGGTGAGTTCCTTGCCTGTGCCGACATTGATGTGGCAGTTGCGGATCTCGCCAAGTGATGGCACAGCGCCACCACGGCCAGCGTTTGTATTGCGGTCTGTCGAACCGTCGGCAGATGCTCCGAAATGAACCGAAGAGTACTTCTCCATGCCGATGACATCGCTGAAGTTCACGTTAAGAAGGACATGCACAGAAGCGTCTGCCATCTCTTCGCTCCAAAGGAACTCGCGGAGTGGAGTGCCTGTACCCCAGAGAGTTACCTTGTTTGTCTCGATGCCATACTTTGCAAGGACTGTCTTTATCTGTTCCTCAGAAGCAGAGCCGTCAACGCCTTCCACTGGGCGCTTGTTCATGTCTGTGCGGATGGCAGCCCAGTCTTGGTCATTCAGGAGCTTTGAGAGGTAGATCTTGCGCATCATGGCTGGCATGACATGCGAGTTCTCGAGGTGGAAGTTGTCGTTCGGACCATAGAGGTTCGTAGGCATCACTGCGATATAGTTGGTGCCGTACTGGAGATTGTACGATTCGCACATCTTAAGGCCGGCAATCTTCGCAATGGCATACTCCTCGTTGGTGTATTCCAGAGGGGAAGTGAGCAAGCAGTCTTCCTTCATTGGCTGTGGCGCATTCTTCGGATAAATGCAGGTAGAGCCGAGGAAAAGGAGTTTCTTCACGCCATGCTTGTATGCTTCGCCGATGACATTGCACTGTATCTTCATGTTCTCCATGATGAAGTCGGCGCGGTAGAGCGAGTTTGCCATGATACCGCCAACATGTGCGGCAGCAAGGACAACAGCATCCGGCTGCTCCTCATCGAAGAACTTCTT
>JAKSLI010000078.1 GCA_024401305.1 Bacteroidaceae bacterium
GTTGAACCGAAGGAAGGCGGCGCGAAGCGGAAAGTCAAAGCCAATCTGCGGTTTAATAAGTTTTGTGCCAAATCGTATATTGTTTCCTTAGTTTTTAGCCTCTACTTGAGCTTGCGAAAGTTGAACTGAATATTATCTTGTCAGATAGACTTCAATGGTTTCTGCCTGGTAGTCATAGACAAGAGTTCCTTCTCCCATATCCATCAACATCTGGCTTGGAGTATAGATGCCGCCTATTTCACCCAGTTTCTTGCCCACTTCACCCATGAGCTTGCCGTTTGCATCATATACAGCCTTGAACACGCCTGCGCCGTATATCATGACCTGTCTTTCTTCCGGCATACTCTTAAGGATAGTCTTGATGTCTGCCTTTGGAGTAACCATGGCTTCTACACGGTCAATGCCCTTCTTGCCATCAATGTTTGAATAGAGATACTTATAGTAAGTTGTCTTTGCATTATTGTCGTTGTATTCCTTTGCCTCGCCATTAGCCTTTGTCAGTTCTACCTCCTTTGACTGGTCGCCACTGTGGAGAACGAGCTTTATGTCATACATGCTAAGGAGATTTTCCGAAATGACTGCTGCGTATGCTGAAACCTCTTCATATTTAGGTTGCTCCTGAACAGATGCCTGTGCTGGAACGTATGGATCGTCGTCGCTGTTGTTACAAGATGTGAAACCTGCTACTGAAAGGATTGCTACTGCTGCGAACATGATTTTTGAGAGAAACTTTTTCATATGTTGGTTTGGGTTTTAAGTTTAATGTTTTTGTTTTTCCCCTCCCCTCGTGGGGAGGTCAGGAGTTTTTTGACACTGCAAAGGTATGCTGTTTTGAAAAGGTTTCGCAAACACTAAATGAAAACAAAACGTACAATCTGTGAATTTCACAAACTGTACGTCTTATTCATTTGTTGTACTGAAAAATCTGGCGCAAATCTCTACATATAGTATTGTTGCCTTATTTTTTGTCATTTTTGCACCTTCGGAATAAACATAGTCAGTTGTACCTCCTGGACATCTAGCTTATTCTCCAGCAACGGTGCATTCCATCCTGCCTTTTGCCAGGCACTAAGTATTTGGGGGAATCCAGAGCCAATGTTTTCGCCATAACCCACCATGCGGAGCATATCCTGCATACGAGGATTACGAGACCAAATATGCAAATACCTGTAGGTGACACATTAGTTCTACAACTCATCATCGTCACTTGGCAGCAGTTTTTTCAATTCTTCTTCTGGGGGCAGAAGTTCCTTAAGTTGTTCGAGTGTTGTTTTGTACGTTGCAACTCCCATCGGATTATTGTAACCTTGAATGACGAACTCAACAAATGCCTTATTCGCTTTCTTGCAGAGGATGATTCCTACTGACGGGTTCTCGTCGGGCAACTTTTCTTCTGCATCAAGAATACGCAGATAAGCCGACAATTGCCCCAAATAGGATGGCTTGAATTTGCCTTTCTTCAATTCGATGACCACAAGGCTTCGAATAATACGATTATAGAACAGTAAATCAATCCAGCTGTCCTCTCCCAACTTGTCATAATGTACCTGATGTCCTCGATATGTGAATGCGCGTCCAAAGTTCATGATGAAGTTCTTGATGTTCATTACTATCTGCTTTTCAATGACACTTTCATCCACATTCTCAGGATCCATTTCATCAATATCTTCCACATTAATGTAGTCAAGCAAGTAGGCATCTTTCAGGACCTTCAATGTTTGCAATGCAAGTCGCTTGTCAGGAATGGTCTTGAAGAAATTGTTGGGAAGTTCCCCACGATGATCGTAAACCCCGGTCCTCATCATTTCCTCAAGGTCGTCTACCTTGAGACGTTGATCGTATGCCAACTGAATGTAGTACTTACGTTCGTCAAGAGTTTTAGCATGACGTAAAATAACCGAATGATGAGTAAAACTGATATTCAGGAATGCAGTTAGAGGGAATTCTTCATATCCCGACAAATGCAAAGGTTCAATTTCGGTCATCCCGATGACCGAATTAGCATTATCATGATCTTCGGTTCCTTTTTCGGTCATTCCGATGACCGATTTAACCTCCAGTTCTTGCCACTCCTCATAGAAGGTTCTCATTCGCTTTATCATAGTTTCCGAAAAACCTTTCAACCCAGGAAGCTCGTACGTAAGTTGGTCGCTTATAGCCTTTATTGCGCCTGTACCCCAGAATCCACTACGTGAATTCTGTGATACATACCTGCCTATACCATAATACAAAGCCAACTGTTCGTGTGTAATGGCTTGTGCCGCACGCGCTTGGCTCTTTAGAATTGCCGACTTGATGACACTTACGGCATGCTGGTATCTGCTAATACTATTATCATTTGTACTCATAACTTTCTTACTACTATAGAATTTTTACTTGACAATCTTGCATATTCAGCATCATGTCGTATTGTGAAGTAGAGTTCATCTTCTGAGTGCAAAGTTAGTTTTTTTAATGTAAAATCGGCATGTTTTTTCGTTTTTTGTAACTCTACTGCGGTAAATCCCACTTTTTATTGCCTACAGACGCCAATAAAGTATGGTTTCGAGAGATTCCCGTGACATGAAATATCACAAAAAACATCCGCAGGTACCTCTCGGTAGCGTTGCGGATGGCTCACGATATTTTTGAAAAGTTTCGCGTGATTGCGTAGCTAGAAACACAAGCAATCTGACAAAATAGTATCAGTCTTTTCTGGCTAATTTACGGGTCTGAAGGGACTTTTGTAAGTAATTGATAATGTGGATGTTAGGGAGGCGTGAAAAAAGTCATAGAGTTTTGCATAATATCTATATGAGTTTTTGGTAAAAAGTCATAGAGTTTTTGGTCGTTTCCCGCAGAGTTTTTATCCATAAGCCATAGAGTTACGAAAAATACCGCTCTGGATGACAAAATAGTATTAGTGGTCTTACTTTGTAAGTTCCTTGGGAATTGATGTTCTCTCTCCTTTGCTGCTTTTCTTTTAATTTGTTCGCAAAACGGCTTCTTTTCTTGCGATTTGAAAGTTTTTCGGGCTTTATGTCACAAAAATATTCCGAAATGTCGGGTTTTGGCGATTATTTATGTAATTTTGCGCCACAAAAATCATACATCATAAATCAGAAATCATAAATGAATAGGTTCCTATTGTTTTTATTTGCGGTTCAGTTGAATGTACTGGCGGTTTGTGCACAGACCGTCATTCACGGAACCGTGCTGTCGAGCGATAACCAGGAGCCGCTTGTGGGTGCAAGTGTGCTGTCGCCGAGCGGTAAGGCGTTGGGCATTACCGACATTGACGGCGCTTTCAATGTGACGATTCCTGCGAAAACAAAGCAGATCACCGTTACCTACACCGGTTACGAGAACAAGACCGTAGATGCCAAGGACGGTGTTCGCATACTCCTTTCGCCTTCTTCCGAACTGCTGGAGGAGGTGATGGTCGTGGCTTTCGGTAAGCAGAAGCGTGAGGCTTTCACTGGTGCTGCGTCCGTAGTAAACAGCGAGAAGATCACTGCACAGCAGGTCAACAACCCTCTTGAAGCACTGAACGGACAGGTCAGCGGTGTGCTGATGACTACCGATAACGACATCGCTGCCGACCCAACGATTCGTGTTCGTGGTATCAGTTCGCTGAATGCCGGCAACTCTCCGCTGATCATCGTTGACGGACTGCCATACAACGGCTACTACAGCGACATCAACCCGAACGACATCGAGTCGATGACCGTTCTGAAAGATGCTTCCTCGAATGCCCTTTACGGTGCTCGCGGTGCCAACGGCGTTATCCTTATCACCACGAAGCAGGCAAAGAAAGGCAATACGAAGGTGAACCTGACAATGCGCGTCGGAAGCAATCAGGACGCTCGTGTTGACTATGATTATATCACTGACCCAGGACAGTACATGGAATCCCACTACGCTGCCCTATATAATTATTATGTACGCGCAAAAGGACAGAGTGCCTTTGATGCTCATCGCAACGCTAACGCCACATTTGGCAAATCAACAAGCGAGGGCGGTATAGAGTATGTGCCTTTCACTGTTCCTGCAAACCAGTATCTCGTCGGAGAGAACGGCAAACTCAACCCTAACGCTACGCTCGGCGCAATGGTCAGCTACAATGGCAAGGACTATTGGATTCAGCCAGACGATTGGCGCGAAGCAGGTCTCAGAAACGGCTTGCGACAGGAGTATAACGTGAACATATCGGGCGGTCAGGAGCGACAGTCGTTCATGGCTTCCTTGGGCTATTTCCGCAACGAAGGTCTTACGTACGGCTCTGACCTTGAGCGCTATACGGCACGTATCAAGACGGATTACGACGCTTATTCTTTCCTGAAAGTGGGCGTAAGCAGTAGTTATAGCCATAGCGTAGCCAACACGCAGTATTCCACTTTCGGCATCGTCCATAACATGGCGCCTATCTATCCGCTCTACATGAGAGATGCCAACAAGCAGATAATGACCGACAGCCATGGCAGCATGTATGACTATGGCGACGGAAGCTTTGCCGGATTGAACCGTCTCATTGACGCCAATGACAACTGCGTGCAGACGGATCTCTTGGACATCAGCCAGAACACAAGCAACGCATTCAACATCCAGGGTTATGCGGATGCTACCTTCCTGAAGGACTTCAAGCTTACCGTAAACGGAAGTGTCTATATCACGGAAAACCGTTTCCACATTGCCACTAACCCTTATTACGGATGGAACGCCACTACTGGCGGCTATGTGTCTGGTAGCCACTACCGTACGACAGACACCAACTTCCAGCAGCTTCTCAACTACTCGCATCTCTTCGGCAAGCATAATGTTTCGGCAATGCTCGGCCATGAGTACAGCCGCACTACGCAGATTGAGGTGGGCGGCAACAAGTCGAACATTGCGATGTATGAGCAGAACACTCATCTTGACGGTGCAATCACTAACGGTACCATCGAAGGCTATGAGACGATGTATAACGTGGAAGGTTTCTTCTTCCGTGGACTTTACGACTATGACAGCCGTTACTTCGCGAATGCTTCCTTCCGTCGCGACGCCTCTTCGCGTTTCCATCCTGACCATCGCTGGGGTAACTTCTGGTCGGTAGGTGGCGCATGGATAATCTCTCGCGAGGAATGGTATGGCAAGGACAAGTTTGTCAACCTCCTTAAGCTGAAGACAAGCTACGGCGAACAGGGTAACGACAACATCGGCTCTTTCCGCTATGCTGACTTCTATCGCCTTGAAAGCGTCAACGACGAGGTTTCCTACATCTTCGACACAAAGGGTAATAAGGACATCACATGGGAAACAGTTGGCTCGTTCAATATCGGTGCTGAGTTTGAACTGCTTAAAGGTCGTGTGAAGAGCGATTTGGAGTTCTACAGTCGCAAGACAAGTGACATGCTCATGTGGTTCAGCGTGCCTTACAACCTTGGCTACAGCGGCTACTATGACAATATCGGCGACATGACAAACCGCGGTTTGGAGTTTGACCTTACCGCACAAATCATCAAGACGAAGAACATCAACTGGTCGCTGAATGCCAACATCACATGGCAGCACAACCGCCTCAGTTACCTTCCAGAAGAGAAAAAGGGCTACACTGCAAAGACTGCCGACGGCGAGACATACCACGGCTATCAGAGCTCTTACATCTTCTATGGCGAAGGGCTCCCTATGCGCTCTTGGTATCTTAAGGACTATGCAGGAGTCAATGAGCAGGGACTTTCCACTTGGTACTACACCGACACCGATGGCACTCGCAAGCAGACAACAGACTTCGACAAGGCAAACTACTACCTTTGCGGTTCGGCAATGCCTGATGTCTATGGCGGTTTCGGCACTACGCTCAATGCCTACGGCTTTGACTTCACGGCAAACTTCATCTATTCTCTTGGCGGAAAGATGATTGACTACGGTTATATGCAGCTCATGACTCCACCAGCCACTTCATCTACCGGCTACAACTACCACAAGGATATCTTCAACGCATGGTCAGAGACTAACACCAGCAGCAATATCCCTCGCTGGCAGTATGGCGATGAATCGACATCTTACATCTCAAGCCGTTTCCTCACCAGTGGCAGTTATCTCTCGCTCCGTGGCTTGACTCTCGGCTACACACTGCCGAAGTCGCTCACATCGAAGTGGCACATCAGCAAGCTTCGCCTCTATGTGGCAGCAGACAATGTGCTCTACTGGACAGCACGCGACGGTTTCGACCCTCGCAACTCCACAACCTACAGCTACGCTTCAAGCTATCATCCTATCCGCACTATCTCAGGCGGTTTGCAGGTGGATCTTTAAATATTATACTACAGAACAAGATGAAACTACACAATATATTATATAACAAGCTGGCTGGCTGCATTGCTACCGCTGCACTGTGTCTGTCGCTCTCTTCGTGCATTGAGGAAAGCACTCCTACCAGCGGTGTCATCGACAAGCAGCTTGAAGGTGCTTCGCTTCTTGGCATGAGCAACTCCATAGCCGGCTACATGAACAAGAACAATACATCAAGCAGCGACTATACTGCCATCGGTTATCCTGGCATCATGCTGTGGCGTGAGGTTATGGCAAACGACTGGGCACCGCTCACCACCGACTATGACTACTTCACATACTACGCCAGCGGTCAGTACATCGGCGACTATTACCCACAGAGCGTGATTTGGATGTTCTACTATTACCTCATCCAGAAGTGCAACCTGCTCATCGGAATGGAGAATGCTTCCACACCGGAGAACCGCCAGTACCTTGGCAATGCGCTTGTCTATCGTGCCATGGCATACTTCGACCTTGCGCGTTTCTATGAGTATAAGCACACTGGCATCGAGAGCCTTGACGCTGATGCAGAGAGCATTGGCTGCATGGGACTTACCGTGCCTATCACAACAGAGAAGACCACTGAGGAGCAGTCACGCCATAATCCTCGTGCACCATATTACGAGATGTATCGCATGATCCTCACTGACCTCCTTCGCGCGGAAGAGATGCTTTCTGGTTTTGAGAAGGCACGCGTGAAGTCAGAGGCTTCGCTTGCCGTTTGCCATGGCATGATGGCTCGCTTCTGGCTTGAACTTGGTAGCCGTTTCGAGAAGAATCCTGACGACCTTTCAGCAGCGCTCTCTCATGAAAACGATGGCGCATTGAGTGGTTACAAGACATTGAACATAAAGACTGCAAGCGATTGCTTCGCCAATGCCCGCACATTCGCACAGAAGGCTATCAGCGAGAGCGGTTGCCGTCCTCTCACTGCAAACGATTGGTACAACCCAAACAACGGATTCAACACTGCAAACGACTCTTGGATGTGGGCTATTCTCATGGGTAGCAATGATGCTGCGGTAACGGATTATTCGTGGGACAGCTGGGTGTCATTCACTTCGCCAGAGGCTGACTTCGGTGTTTCAAGCACCCAATATCGCAACTCGCGCATGATAGACGCTAAACTCTTCCAGACCATTCCTTCTACCGACTGGCGCCGCTACACTTGGATTGACCCTGCCGACTTCAACATGACAGGCACTGAGGCTGCCGACAACTTCAAGAAGAAGTATCAGACAGAGCATAATGTGACTTCGCTCACTTACGACGAATGGCATTCTCTTGGCGCATACGTTGGCTTCAAGTTCCATCCGGGACAGGGCAACCGCACAGTGTATAAGACTGGTAATGAGGTGGATGTTCCGCTCATGCGCATCGAGGAGATGTACCTTATCAGCGCCGAGGCAACTGCCCATGTTGACGGTTGGGCGGCTGGTTCACAGGAGATGACGAACTTCGTTTCCACTTATCGCGACAATGCCTACAGTTTCACAGCCTCTTCTGAAGCTGATTTCAACGAAGAACTCCTTCGCCAGAAGCGTATCGAGTTTTGGGGCGAAGGCATCACCATGTTCGACTACAAGCGCCTCTCTCACGCTGTTTGCCGTGGATATGCAGGCACAAACCACCCATCTGCTTACCGCCTGAACTCCGTAGAAGGCTGCTGTCCGCCATGGATGACTCTCTACATCACCAGCGGCGAAGCAAATATGAACGACAAACTCATCCTCAATCCAAACCCTTCGGGCGTAATCTCCGCTTGGGAAGAATAAAAGCCCCCTACCCCCCGAAGGGGGAACTTTTAATAGCTTTTTCGGTATAAAACAGACATATTTTCCCCATGCCTCCAAAACAAATAAAGATTCCCCCTTCGGGGGATAGGGGGCTAAACAATAAATCCGTAATGATGAAAGCAAAAGTAATCATACTTAATACTTATTACTTGTTACTTATTACTTCGCTCTGCCTTGTTGCCTGCTCTTCCAACGACGACAACTGGCAGCCGGGCGAGAAGGTCTCTGACGCTTGCCAGCAAGTGTATTTCGCAAGTTCAAACCAGTCGGCTCCCGACTATATGATAGGCGATGCAGCCGAGATGTCTCTCGTCGTGAAGCGCACAAAGACTAACGGCTCCGTAACCGTGCCTATCCGCATCCTTGAAGCCGATTCAGACCTCAGCATTCCTGAATCTGTTACCTTCAATGACGGTGAGGATGAGGCAACGGTTCTCGTCAAAGGTCCAGAGAAACTTGAGGAAGGTCGCGACTATAAGTTCTCCGTTCAGCTTGACGGTGATAATGTAGATCCTTACGCAAAGGTTGACGGCAGCACGAAGTTCTTCGGCACTATGCGACTCTCAGTACCTGTGCCTATCTACTGTGCGCTCCTCGTAGGCAGCCAGTACAAGAACTTCTATCATCTCGTCTATCTGCGCGACCATAAGGTGGTGTTCCCTAACTTCTTCAATTCTGGTGTGAAGCTTGAGGTTGGCTATGACGACTCCAACTCAAAGATTTCTCTCCTCGGCGTTGGTCAGGAGAAGGAGGATGTTGACGCAGACGGCAATCCATACACCTACAACACATGGGACGAAACAGTCAGCTCTTACGGTCCTGAGCTCTTCGCATACACCTTCGTTGACAAGGACCAGAAGTATTACAACTTCGACAACGCCCCTTACGACCTCTGGTTCTACAACGACTACAGCTACTGGTACCCGAACCTTGGCTACATGTACCTCTGCTTCTATTCATACAACATGGATGGTACAGCAGGCTACTACTACCTCTACATCTATCCAAACGTTGTTTCTGACGACAAGTTCTACCCTGAATACCCTCTCTTCACCAATGTCGTAGAGGAGCAGGAATAGACCCCTCCCGACCTCCCCACAAGGGGAGGGGAAACCCAAAACCGACACAAATACAAATTATAACCTCATCCCCTCCATTGCCGCACAAGGTCCTCCCCCCTGTGGGGGAGTTAGAGAGGGTCCTAAAAACCAAATAATTATGAAGAAAATCTTTACTCTTTTCATGTTCGCTGTCATCTCTTTGACAGCAAGTGCTTACACTGGCTCTGGTTGTTTTACAACATGGTATGACACCTACGGCTACTTCAATCAGGAATGGTCAAACGACGGCAACGCCTACACTTTCAAGAACTTCCTCAACAGCGGCTACGACCTCGTGGCAACAATCACTGACGGAGGCGTTACTGATGAATATGGTGGCACAAAGTACAGCGTTGCTCTCACTGCTCCTAACTCTCAGTCTTACGAGAATGGCGGCTATTTCTATTTCTGTGACGATGCAGGCTATTTCGCAGCGCTTTATCCTGGCACAGCTACTGATTATCTCGTGATGTGCGCATATCCAGCTTACAGCTACATCGTCAAGGGTGACCCTGTTTACGGCGATTATCTCTGCATCGGTGCTTATTGGGACACTGCCTACAGCGCATGGGATTACATCTACATCTATCTCACAGACAACAGCACTGACGCCGTTAAGAATGCGTCTGTATCACTCCAGCCAACAGCAGGCAAGTTCCTCAGCAACGGTCGCGTAGTTGTTCGTCGTGGCAACAACCTCTTCGACACAGCTGGCAAGCTTCTCAAGTAGTTTGTTTCGCAAGCTTTGCTCGCGAAGGGTAAAGGATAAGCCTTTACCCTTTAGCCTCAATTTGAGTTTTGCGAAAATTGAATCATTCGATGAAATCGCTGAAAAACTATTCCCTTATTATTATCGGAAGTGCTATCCTGGCTTGCGCCTACGCTTGCTTCATAGCACCATACAAGATCGTGCCCGGTGGCGTTTACGGTATTTCCATAGTACTGCATCACATCACCAAGGGCACGTTCGACATTTTTCCTGACGGTTTGCCTATCGGTACCACGTCACTGCTGTTCAACATCCCGTTCGTTATTCTTGCCACAAAATTCCTCGGACTTGATTCGGGCGGCAAGACAGTAACGGCTTTCGTGCTCATCTCCTTGTTTACCGACCTCTTCACCTACCTCTGCGGTGGCAAAGCGTTGGTGAAGGATGACATTCTGCTCAGCTGCTTCTATGGTGGAGCAATGATGGGTGTCGGCGTGGCAATGATATTCAATGGCAATGGCACCTGTGCGGGTACGGATGTCGTGGCAAGGCTTATTGCAAGATACACACATTCCAAGGTAAATGCCATGATAATGATCGTTGACTCTACGATTGTCATCTTCGGTCTTCTGGCATTCCGCGACCTCACCATCCCGCTCTATTCGTGGCTCGTGATATTCATCTTCAGCTACACCGTAGGCATTCTTTACAAGGGAGAGCAGTTCAAGTCGGTCTTCATCGTCACAAACAAGCCCGAGGAAGTGCGACAGATTCTTATCAGCGAAGAACTGAAAATCGGAGGTAACTACCTCAATGCACAAGGTCTCACCAAGCTTGACGACAAGAAGATTGTCTTCGCCATGGTCAGGAGAAAGAAGATAACAAAGCTTCGCAAGCAGGTGGAAGCCGTTGACGAGAATGTATTCTTCATCGTCATGGACCTCACGCAAGAAAGTTATTATTATTCCACAAGAGGTTGGTAAATTCCTTTCCACCATTCCCTGTCATTCTTGACAGGGCTTCCACGCCACCGTTCCCGGCGTTTCTCCGCCGGGCTAAAAAAATCAGACAATGAAACAGTTCCTCTCCATATTGCTCCTGTGCAACATGTCGCTCGCGGCATTTGCCGTTGATTTCAACCAGTGGTTCCTGAACAAGACGATGCGTTTTGACTATTACCACGCAGGCTCTGCCACTACCGAGACAATCTACTTTGACGAGATCATCGAAGAACCGCACTTTGCCAGTTCGAAGACTTCCCTCATTGACGATTTCGGCTATGGTGCCTATCGCTTCCGCATCACAGACAAGGCTTCGGGCACATTGCTCTATCAGCGTGGCTACTGCACATTGATGCAGGAATGGATGACCACACCGGAGGCTAAGACCATGAGTCGTGCCATGCCAGAGAGCATTACCTTCCCCTACCCTCGCAAGGCTGTCACGCTGACCATTGAGGTGCGCGACAAGAAGAACGCTTTCCATAAGCTCTACTCGCAAGACATCGATCCTGAGAGCTATTTCATCCGCAAGTTCACGCCAACGCTGGAAACCATGGACATCGCTTACCAAGGCAATGCGGAGAAGGCTGTCGATGTTGTCCTCATTCCGGAAGGTTATACAGAGGCAGACAAGGCGGAGTTCATGAAGGACTGCAACAAGTTCGCAGAGTCACTCTTCTCTTACGCCCCTTACGGCGACAACAAGCACCGCTTCAACATCCGTGCCGTGTGGGCTCCTTCGCAGGATTCCGGCGTTAGCATTCCGGGCGAGAACATCTGGAAGAACACGGCTTGCAAGGCTATGTACTACACTTTCGATTCGGAGCGCTACCAGATGACCGACGATATGCAGAACCTTCGTGACATCGCTGCCCATGTGCCATACGATTACATCTACATCATATCAAACTCGCAGAAGTACGGTGGCGGTGCCATCTACAACTGGTATGGCATAAGTGCCGCTCACATCTACTCTCGCCCTGAATCCACTCGCAAGACATACGCCCACGAGTTCGGTCATCTGCTTCTTGGTCTTGGCGACGAATATGTCGGCGGCAGCGATACGGAGATGTATGCCCCAGGCACAGAACCATGGGAAGCAAACCTCACGGCTCTTGTCGATGGCAAGTGCAAATGGCAGGACATGATGGACGCAAAGACACCTCTTCCTACACCTCATCCAAAGGGTTACGACAGAGCTAACTCTTACGACATGAAGGATTGGAAACTAGGAGCTTACGAAGGTGGCGGCTATCTAGAGAAAGGCATCTACCGACCTATGCCAAACTGCATGATGAACTGGATGCACACGCAAGACCTCTTCTGCCCTGTTTGCGACAAAACCATCCGTGAGTACATCGCGTTCCTGACAAAATGACATAATAATTTCCATAACAAAGCCATCCGCAGTTACCTCATGGTATTCTGCGGATGGCTTTTTTATATTTCTTTTTTATTATCTTGTCAGATACATTTCAATGGTTCCTGCTTGGTACTCATAAATAAGTTCTCCATTTGAA
>JAKSLI010000079.1 GCA_024401305.1 Bacteroidaceae bacterium
GGTTCTTCCTGCTCCTCGCGCTCCTTGTTGAGTCGTTCGAAACTCTCCCAAGGCATAAGTATCTCACCACGTATCTCAAACTCGTGTGGGATGTCCAAGCCATTTAGAACGAGCGGAATACTACGGATGGTCTTCACATTGCTTGTGACATCATCGCCTCGAACGCCGTCGCCACGAGTTACTGCGTAAGCGAGCTTGCCATCAATGTAAGTAAGCGAGATGGAAAGTCCGTCATACTTCATCTCGGCACATATCTCAAACGGTTCGCCATTAAGACCACGACTGACAGAATCGTAGAATTCCGACACATCCTCGAAGCTGTAGGTGTTGGCGAGGGAGAGCATCGGATATTTGTGTTCACGCTGCGTGAAACCTTCCTGAAGGTCGGAGCCCACTCGCTGCGTAGGCGAGTTCGGGTCATACATCTCAGGATGTTGCGCTTCAAGTTCCTGAAGACGACGCATAAGATCGTCAAACTCCTTGTCGGAGATTGTCGGCGCATTGTTCACATAGTAGTTATGGTTGTGCTCGTGAAGCTGTTGGCGAAGAGCAAGGATTTCGTTTTGCATTATTCTACTTCTACAAGTCTTTTTATGTATTGGCAGAGCATGTTTATGCCGGAAGTGTTGTCGCCACCATTAGGAATGATGACATCAGCGTATTTCTTTGAAGGCTCGATGAACTGGTCGTGCATTGGCTTAAGAACTTCAAGGTAACGGTCGATTACCATGCTCACTGTTCGTCCGCGGTCAACAGTGTCGCGAAGGATGTTGCGGATAAGTCGCTCGTCGGCATCAGTATCAACAAAGACCTTAAGATCCATCATTTCACGAAGTTCTGGCTGTGTGAGTGTCATGATACCTTCAATGATGATGACCTTGCGAGGTTCCACATGAACAGTCTCTGGCAGACGGTTTGAGATGATGTAGCTGTAGGTAGGTTGCTCTATGGATTGACCGCTCTTGAGTTGTTCAATCTGCTCTGTGAGGAGTTTCCAATCGAACGCATCAGGATGGTCGAAGTTTATCCGCTTGCGCTCCTCAGGAGTCATGTCCGAGGTATCGTTATAATAAGAGTCGAGCGGTACTACTGCCACATAGTTCTTTGGCAGAGCCTCAACGATTTTCTTTACTACTGTTGTCTTGCCGGAACCAGTGCCGCCAGCAATGCCTATGATTGTCATATTGATAATTTATTCAACTTTCGCAAACTCAAGTTGAGGCTAAAGGCTAAAAGCTAAAGGCTAAAGGTCTTTGCCTATGAATTGAGTTCTATGTTTCTGTTTTATATTATTTATTGTGCAGGAGAAAGCCTTTAGCTTTTAGCCTTTAGCCTTCAGCCTTCACAAGCCCGAGCTTGTGAAACTCTTTACATTTTCTTCGCCAAATACATCACTACAGGGAGGTGGTCAGAATAGCCGTTAAGCCATGAACCGCCTGCGTGAGTACGCTTTGGATTACCCTTGTACTTGCCTTCAGTCTGGAAGAGATATGGGCGCTTGAAGATGTGGCTTGAATGATACTTCAATGTAGAAAAGTCCTTCTTGCCATTCTGGTTAAGCAGATTTGGGGTGATGACGATCTGGTCGAAGAGATTCCAAGAGCCGTCCCAAGCGAGAGTGCCAGTACCCTTCTTGATGACATTGTACCAAGGGTTGTAGAGTTCATCCTTCTTCACATCGTCAATCTCCGGCTTGCAACCGAGATATGTTGTCATTGACTCGTTTGTAGGATCATCGTTCATATCGCCCATGATGAATATCTTGAGTTTCTTGTTCTCCTTGAGCAGACGGTCCTTTAGCTCGCGCACCTGACGACCGCCCTCATTGCGATAGAAGGCAGAAGCTCCGCGTGAAGGCCAGTGGCAAACGATGACGCAAAGTTCCTCGCCAGCCATCTTTCCCTTGACCGTAAGGAAACCACGAGTGGCACGATTGGCATCTTCCGGTTTTGTGTAGATGTATGGCACGAGGTTCACATCCTCAACAGTGAAATACTTCGGATTGTAGAGGAAAGCGCAGTCAACACCGCGTCTGTCCGGTCCTTCGATGTGGCAGAACTGGATGTTGCGAGCCTTTAGTGGAGGTTGATTACAAAGATCAGTGAGAGCATTAGCATTCTCCACCTCCGAAACACCAATGAACGCACAGCCCTCAGGACTCTTGTCAGTACCCATTTCAGAAAGCACCTGCGCCATGTTCTTCAACTTGTTCTGATACTTGAGTTCTGTCCAAGCGTTAGCGCCGTCAGGAAGGAACTCATAGTCGTTCTTGCCTTCATCATGCTTGGTATCGAAGAGATTCTCCAGGTTATAAAAGCCAATGGCGTAACCTGCGTACTGCGCATTTGCAGCAAGCGAAAGGAAGAGAACGAGGATAAGAAGGAAATGTTTTTTTGTCATAGTATAAGTTGGTGTTGACTTCCTGAAAAGCGGAAGTTCAATCTGGTCATTAATGTTCACATAAAGTATTTCAAAGTGCAAAATTACACATTAATTTTAAATAAAAGAAAGAAAACACGGCTAATTAATCTTTTGACAAAGAAAAACTCTTTTTTCATAGAAAAAAACTGCACGAAAACTAGTAACTTTGCGAAAGTTTTACAACTTCTATAGCCCTTAACCTAACCTAACAAAACAAAACAAAACAAAATCAAAAACATGAAACTTGGACTAGATATCGGAGGAACAAACTCCGTTTTCGGCGTCGTTGATGAGAACGGCTCAGTAATAGCCGACGGCACTCTGAAGACAACAGCGTACAAGACTCCAGAGGAGTTCGTAGCTGACGCTAAGATTCTCGTGGACAAGCTCGCTGAGGAAGTGGGCGGCAAGGACAAGATTACCGGTTTCGGAATCTCCGCACCAAACTCAAATCCATATACTGGCGAGATTTGGCCTGCGCCTAATGTGGTATGGGCTCGCCACAGAAAAGTGCCATTCGTAAAGATGATGCAAGAAGCTACAGGCATTCCTTGTGCCATCACTAACGACGCCAACGCCGCCGCTTTGGGCGAAAAGATGTTCGGCGTGGCAAAGAACTTCAAGGACTTCATCATGATAACCCTCGGCACTGGTCTTGGCACCGGCGTTGTCGTGAACCATGAACTTGTCTATGGCAAGAACGGCATGGCAGGAGAACTTGGCCACACTTACCGCGTGGAAGCAGCAAACCGCACTTGTGCTTGCGGTAGAAAAGGCTGCCTAGAGACGATCGCTTCAGCAACAGGCGTGGCAAATACGGCGAGAATAATGCTTGCCCAGAGTCGTGAACCTTCGCTCCTTCGCGAGATTCCTGCAAAGAACATCACATCCTATGATGTTTCCATGGCTGCAGAAAAGGGCGACAAACTTGCCATCGAGGTTTACGAGTTCACAGGTACCGTGCTCGGTCGTGCTTGCGCAGACTTCGCCACAGTCATTTCGCCAGAGGCATTCGTATTCTTCGGCGGCATGTCAAAGGCTGGAGAACTGCTCCTGAGACCTGTACGCAAGGCATTCGATGAGCACGCCTTCCATCTGTTCAAGGGACAAGTGGAAATGCTTCAGAGCACTGTTGAAGGACAATTCGCAGCTGTTATTGGAGCATCTACGATTGCCCCTTAAGAAGCCTCTCCCCCTACCCCTCCCCATATGGGAGGGGAGTACTCACTACATATAATAAAACAATGACCAAAGAATCACTAAAGATAGTTTTCATGGGCACTCCCGAGTTTGCCGTTGGCACTTTGGAGCGTCTTGTCAATGACAATTTCAATGTCGTAGCCGTAGTAACACAGCCAGACAAACCTGTTGGCCGTCATCAGGACACGCTGCAACCGCCTGCTGTCAAGGTGTTTGCGCAGGAGCATGGCATTCCTGTTCTGCAACCAATCAAGATGAAGGACGAGCAGTTCGTGGCTGACCTGAAGAGTTACGAAGCCGACATCTTCGTTGTCGTGGCGTTCAGAATGCTGCCTGAAGTGGTTTGGTCAATGCCTCGCTTCGGCACTTTCAATGTCCATGCCGCGCTCCTTCCGCAATATCGCGGTGCAGCTCCTATAAACTGGGCTATCATAAACGGCGAAAAGCAGACGGGAGTGACGACTTTCTTCCTTGACCATGACATCGACACTGGTCGTATCATCATGAAGAAGACTTTCGACATTGACGACAATTTCAATGTGGAGAATGTCTATGACGGACTCATGGCTCTCGGTGCAGACATTGCCGTAGAGACGCTGGAGAAGGTCATTGCCACCGATGGAAACATCGAGACGATAGCACAGGAAGAGACTGTCAGCGAGGAGGAACTTGCCAACCTCAAGCCGGCGCCGAAGATTTTCCGCGAGACATGCGAGATCAATTGGCAGCAGTCGTGCAAGTCTGTCTATGACTTCATCCGCGGTCTCTCCCCTATCCCAGGCGCTTGGACAACTCTCTGCCAAGGCAACAAGCAGACCGTCTTGAAGATTTACAAGGCTAGTAAGACAGAAAAGTCGTCTGCAGATCACAAGCCAGGAGATGTAGTCGTTGAGAACAAGCAACTTCTCATTGCCACTTCCGACTTCTTCCTTTCGCTCGACACCCTGCAGCTTCAAGGAAAGAAACGCGCAGAGGTCAAGGATTTCCTGAATGGTTTCCGCTGCACGGAGGATGTATGCGTTAAATAAACAAAACAAACAAGTATGAGAATAGACATCATATCAGTGCTTCCTGAGATTCTGGAAAGTTTCATGACGAACTCCATTCTCGGTCGCGCACAAAAGAAAGGACTTGCGGAAATACATCTGCACAACCTCCGCGACTACACGCTCGACAAATGGAAGCGTGTTGACGACTACGCCTATGGTGGTCAGGCGGGCATGGTGATGCAGTGTGAGCCAATAGACCGTTGCATCACTGTCCTGAAAGAGCAGCGTGAATACGACGAGGTAATCTTCACTTCTCCCGATGGCGAGCAATTCAATCAGCCTATTGCCAACGAGATGTCGATGCTCAACAACATCATCATTCTCTGCGGTCATTACAAGGGCATTGACCAGCGCATCCGCGATCATCTCATCACTCGTGAGATTTCCATCGGCGACTATGTGCTCACTGGCGGTGAACTTGCAGCTGCCGTGATGACAGATGCCATCGTGCGCATCATTCCGGGTGTGATAACCGACGAGCAAAGCGCTCTCTCGGACTGCTTCCAGGACAATCTTCTTTCAGCGCCTATCTACACTCGCCCTGCCGACTATAAGGGATGGAAGGTGCCGGAGATTCTGCTTTCCGGTCACGAGGCAAAGATTCGCAATTGGGAGATGGACCAAGCCATTGAACGCACTCAGCGTCTGCGTCCCGACTTGTTGAAATAAGGGCGCCACATGGAATAGTGCTTCCTGTCGTCAAGATAGAGCATATTCTGTTGGTTCCTGTAAGCTTCCTTCTCAAACGAGAGGTTGTAATAAGCGCGTTTCGAGAAACGGTCTTTCGTAAAAAGCACGCGAAAGAGCCACTCCGAAACATAAATAAGATAGAAAGGAAAAATGAGCAGTTCAAGCATCTGCGCCGTATGGATTCGCTCATGATTGATGGTATGCTTGCTTACCTTGGCATACTCTCTCACAAATAATACTCCGAACAGATTTATTGCACTAAAACCGTTGAAAGGAATAAGTCTGTTTCGGATGATTTTCATATAAGAAAGCGTGAAAACAATTGGGATTATCAGCGACACCCACTCTTACTGGGACGACCGCTACTTGAAATATTTCGAGCCATGTGACGAGATTTGGCACGCTGGCGACATCTGCAGCGTAGAACTCATAGAGCGCCTCAATGAGTTTCGCCCCGTTCGTGCTGTCTGCGGAAACTGCGATGGCGGCATTCTTCGTCGTATGTATCCGGAAATCAACCGCTTCAAATGCGAGGATGTTGATGTTCTGATGAAGCATATCGGCGGTTATCCAGGCAAGTACGACCCTTCCATAATCCGACAGCTTTACACCAATCCCCCGAAGCTTTTCATCTCAGGCCATTCACACATCCTGAAGATAAAGTACGACAAGACGCTGAATCTCCTTCACATCAATCCCGGTGCCGCTGGCGTTCAAGGTTGGCAGGTAGAGCGCACCCTCGTTCGCTTGCAGATAGAAGGCAGCGAGTTCAAGGATTGCGAAGTAATAACATTAGGGTGATTATTCGAAGCTTGCTTCGAGGCTACAGGCTAAAAGCTACAGACTAAAGGCTACCTTCCGGATGAAAGCTTGTGTACTGTTGTCTGTACTCTATAGCCTTGCTGCATAGGCAGCAAAACTATTTCCTATTAAAATCCGCAGGAATCTCACCCCATTTCTTCGTATCCCATTTGATTATAGGTACGCGGAAGGTATGGGTGCGAAGCCAAAATTCGCCACGCGCCACGAGGTCTAGAGCTTGGGCAGTCTTCTCTGTTCGCTCAAGCACAGTCTTCGCCTTCGCGTTTCTTGCCCACGCCATGCCAGACACAGAGTCGCTGTAGATCACTTTATCCGTTATTCCATGCTTCTCCATCAGCGCAAGCGCATGCACGATGGCAAGGAATTCGCCAATATTGTTCGTGCCTTGTATCGGCCCGAAGCGGAACACCTCGTAGCCCGTCTGCAAGTCAACGCAACGATATTCCATCGGTCCCGGATTTCCCGAGCACGCACCGTCCACTGCCCATGCGTTCGATTGAACTTCCATGGGCAGCGGCAGTACTGTGTCTTTTCTATAATCAGGAGGATTTTGCATTAGAGTCCAAGAGAAGCCTTGATAGCAGCTACCTTTTCGTCAGCTTCCTTGCAGCAACGCTCGTAGCAGTTAGCGCAACCCATCTTGCCCTTGATCTCAAGGTAGAACTTGATCTTAGGCTCAGTACCAGAAGGGCGAACAGAAATCTTTGTGCCGTCCTCGCAGAACCACTGGAGCACGTTGCTTGTAGCAGGCATGTCGAGCTTGCCTTCCTGACCGTCAGCAGTCTTGCAAGTGTTGTCAGCATAATCCTTCCAGAGCACAACCTTTGAACCACCGATTTCTGTAGGAGGGTTGTTACGGAAGTCAGTCATCATCTGCTTGATTTCGTCAGCACCAGTCTTACCAGGCTTAACAACATTGATTGTAGTCTCCTTAGAGAAGCCGAACTCAAGGTAGATGTCCATGAGGAGGTCGTAGAGAGTCTTGCCCTGATCCTTAGCCCAAGCAGCGATTTCGCAGATGAGACAGATAGAAGCAGGAGCATCCTTATCGCGAACCTTGTCGTATGGAAGGAAGCCGAATGACTCCTCACCACCACCGATGTACTTCTGCTTGCCCTCAGAGATTGCGATCTCACGAGCAATCCACTTGAAGCCTGTGAAGCAGTCGCGGAGTTCCACGTTGTTCTTCTTTGCAATCTCAGCGATAACCTCAGTAGTAACGATAGTCTTTACGAGGAAGTCAGAAGGATTGAGAGTGCCGAGAGCAATCTTGTTCTTGATGATGTAGTAGCAGAACATCATAGCAGTCTGGTTACCATTGATGATAACCCACTCACCCTTAGGGTCGCGGCAAACGATAGCAAGACGGTCAGCGTCAGGGTCAGTAGCAACAACGAGGTCAGCGTTGAGCTTAGTACCGAGTTTCATACCGAGAGTCATAGCCTCAGCATTCTCTGGGTTTGGAGAAACAACTGTTGGGAAGTTGCCGTCAACAACCATCTGCTCTGGTACTACGTTGATGTTCTGGAAGCCCCAAGAACGGAGACAGAGAGGAACGATAACGCGACCTGTTCCGTGCATTGCAGAATATACGATGTTGAGGTCCTTCTGGCGGAGGATAACATCCTGGTCAACCATAGCTTCCTTAACGGCAGTCATGTAGTCATAGTCCATCTCACCACCGATAATCTTGATGAGGTCTGGGTTAGCCTCAAACTTAACGTCCTCGATAGAAACCTTGTTAACCTCGTCAATGATACCCTTGTCGTGTGGAGCGAGCACCTGAGCACCGTCCTCCCAGTAAGCCTTGTATCCGTTGTACTCCTTAGGGTTGTGAGAAGCTGTTACGTTCACACCTGCCTGAGCGCCGAGCTGACGGATAGCGAAAGAGATTTCTGGTGTAGGGCGAAGGCTCTCGAAGAGGTAAGCCTTGATGCCGTTTGCAGAGAAGATGGCAGCAACAGTCTCAGCGAAGAGGCGAGAGTTGTTGCGGCAGTCGTGACCTACAACTACAGAGATGTTCTCCTTGCCAGCGAAGTTCTTGTTGATATAGTTGGCAAAGCCCTGAGTAGCCATACCCACGATGTACTTGTTCATGCGGTTAGTACCAGCACCCATGATACCGCGAAGACCGCCAGTACCGAACTCAAGGTTCTGATAGAACGCATCGATAAGATCAGTCTTATCCTCATTGTCAAGCATAGCCTTTACTGCTGCCTGAGTTTCTTCATCGAAAAGAGGAGAAAGCCACTTCTGAGCTTCCTGCTCACATTGTTGTACTAATTGAGTGTCCATTGGTTTATAGTGTTTTTGTTTGATTAATAGTTCATACAAGTTTCACAAGTTTCCAACTTGCTGTTCAGTCTGCAAATGTAATATAAATTATTTCAACAAGCAAGTAAATCAAGAAATATCAATCGTATAAGATAAAAAAAAACTCTTTTCCCTTCCTTTTTCATAAAATATTACTACCTTTGCACCGCTTTTTGCGCATTACGCACATGAAAGTTGTTGTTGGTTCCGTAGCTCAGTTGGATTAGAGCAACGCCCTTCTAAGGCGTGGGTCTTGGGTTCGAACCCCAACGGAATCACAAAAACAAGGAAAGGCAGACACAAGTTCGCTTGTGTCTGCCTTTTTCTGTTTTTGTCGATTAGCCCGTGGCAGGGATGGGGTCATTATAATAACCCCAACGGAATCACAAAAGGAGCAGGATGAAAGTCCTGCTCCTTTTGTATTCTTCGACCGAGCGCTGAACGTCAGCCAGCTAGCGTAGAGTAAGATTAACCTATCATATACACTCTTTTATACCAATCTGTCCAATCTGGAAGGTACTCGATAGCAGCATCAACCAGTGATTTTGACTTGAAATCACCAAATTTGTCGCTATTGTTTATTAGTTTTCTATATTCATTCATCGTCTTATCAAGGAACGTGTTCTCCGGGTGAGAAACAACCGAAAAGAAGACATCCTTAAATAATCCGATTCTTTCTAGTTCAAATGCCATCATTTGATTTCTCCAAAGCTGGTTCATTCCACCTCGGAATGGACATCCTTCTTTATCGAACTGGCCACTATAGAATTGCTTTATCTTTTCTTGTTCCATAATGTTCCAATAATAGTAGCCGCAATTCTTGTGATAATGGCATTTGTTGTGGTCGGCATAGAAATCAGAAAGGCTGCATTTCTTGCAGTTCTCTTTCATTTCTACAGGGTTTCTATCGGACCTGTAGGCTCCACAAGTAGTAAACTCTTGCTCCGTTAATTTGTGCTCTATCAACCATAAACAATGATTTCCATCTTTGTCCATGTAACTAATTGCTACATCAGAATCAGTTCCTGCATGAGGTGTGTGATCGCCAAGAAGTCCTTTGCTTCCTTCTGCATTTTGCTCCCAATACTCAAAGCAATAGCCTTTTCGTAATTGTGTCCTGTCAATATGGTCAAAATTAGACGGACATATACCAGATTTCTTGATAATTTCGTCAGCAAAATCACTTTCAAGAATTGGTACAAAAAGATTTATACATGCAGTCTGGGAACTAGCCACATGATTTGAAGCTGCAATATGTGGCTTATAGGCAAAGGCGCTTTCCTGAATATCTTTAACGATGCCGGTAATTCCCGTATAAAGCATAACCGGTATTTCCGAAGAACAATATGGTTCAGGGAAGAGACAGTCATGAGGAACTCCATGACTTGAAACGCCCTTTTCTTCTATCTTTAGTTCTTCCTTTTTATATCGTACTAAAGATGAATATATCTTAGCTTGAAAGTCTTTATATGATACTTTTCCCATGTTAATTATATCACTACTATCTGCGGTTTATGGTCACTTATATTCCTTATTTTTGAACAATTTATTCGTTCTTGTCTTCATCATTTTCTGCAGGCAGTGAGTCCCAACGACCGACTGGTGGAAGGTAGTCGGTGGCTTTCTCACGCGAGATGATGCTGTGACCAAGTTGCTCTTCGAGGTTGAGACGTGCGGCTTCAGCTGCTTTGCCTCCTGCCTGTGCTAGTTTGGCGCTGGCATTGTAGCCTTGAGGATTCTTTTCCTTGTGGAGCTCTGCCGTAGCAGACTCTGCAAACATGTTCAAGGCGAGTTGACTATCGTCTTCCTCCTCCTTGCAAGGCATCATTGAAGCGAGCTTCATGCTGCTCTTGCTTCGTTCGTCGGTTCGAGATTCGTCATGTTATCACGAAGACTTTCCTTCTTCAAGCCCTTGAATTGCTTGTATTGCTTCGTCGTCTTGCCACTCCAGGCATGGGTAATGATATCTGTGAGCGAGGCGTACTGCTGCCCCTCCTTTACTCCGGCTCTGTCCCATTGGTCAGTGAGGTCTTTGCGTATCTCGATGGATTTGATGCGACGTTTAATCCATGCATCACTATAACCGAGGCGTTTGTAGTCTGCAACAGCTTGATCGATGCTTCGTTCTGGATCTTGCAGCTGGTTGAGTCGTTCGGCTGCAACCTGTGCCATCCATTGTTTGAAAGGTTCAGCCTTTGGGGATGGGATGGATTGAATCATGCGGAAGAGTTGCTCAATGGTAGCGACATCTGTATTATATCTTTTACCATCCTTTGGAGATACCAATTTCAGTTGGTTACAATTTGTAACCGACTCATTTCCTTCCTTGAGGAGTCTGTGTTTCAGAACTTTCCAATAGTTCTTCGCACGATCATAATCTGGCTGATCAGTTAGCACTCCACATACATCAACGACAGAGAAGTACCATTCTTCCTTCTCGTCGTCCCATACGGTACGTACCTTCTTTTCCTCAAAGAGTTGTATTTGTTCGTTCTGGCTCATAGTCACTAAATTACGCTTGCAAAGGTACGAATAAGTGATTGATCTTCCAAATTTATTGGAGGAATTCTTTTGAAAGCTTTTAAATTGGCGCGATATGGATAGGTATAATCCACGAACAAAGCAAATGATTCAGTTCCATATGCGGTTTTTCAAACTGTAAGCAAATATAGCGGTTTTGCTTACAATCGCGAAAATGATTCCCCCTCTACAGCAATAGTTTTCAGAAGGAACTCCAATCGGTATCTGAATAACGAAATTTTCAAGCATTTGGTAAATGACTGATTACTAAACCGTTGCAATCATCGCACCATTTTTGATGCAAGATTTTGCCCGAAAATGCCCCAAAAACGCCATTTTTTCGTAGGCATTTTTGATAAAAACTCACGGGGAAATTTTCAAAAGTCCCGAAGAAAAATATTTTTTCCTTTGGAATTTCAGCTAAAACGCCAATAAAACAAGAAAACCAGCCCGAAGAACGAGCTGGATGAACGAAAAAGTTGTGGAAACTTCAACTTACGATTTGTAAGCAAATTGGGGAGTTTCGCTTACAATCCGTTTTGCGCCTATGAGGACACTCGCCATACATTACTAAGAAGAAAAGACAGAAAATTAAGTCATTTCCTCAAAAAAACACAAAAAACAATTTGTTTTAAGTGATATTTTATTAGTTTTGCAGTCAGTAAGAGAAAATATCATGAAAATACTGAGTTACAATATACATAGATGCAATCAAGAGAAGATAGATAATATCCTTTCAAGAGATGCAGACATTATGGTCTTGCCAGAATGTGCGTGTCCGGATCAAGTCAGCCTACCCGAAGGATATGAAATGACATGGGTAGGACACTATGACTTCAAAGGATTAGGAGTTATCTGGAAAAGTACGGTAAAATGCTCAGTCGCGCCATGGGCAGACGATGAGCATAAGTACATGATTCCTCTGATTGTCAACGATGAATGGCTGCTTCTTGCATCTTGGCCTACGATAGTGCCAGGAATAAAGAAGACATACCCACAAATTCTACTGGAGTGTCTGAAGGCTTACTCAGAGCATATCAAAGAGATGCCAACGATGATAACAGGTGATTTCAACTGCTACATCGGTCAGGGAGGAGTAAGCAAGCAGACAGGAACCTTCGAGCAGTGTATTGAATACATGCGAGACCTTGGGTTGCGCAGTGAGTACCACGAGCGCACCCATGAAGAATTTGGAAAGGAAAGCGGATGCACATATCATCACCAGTTTAAGGATGATATGCCTTTCTTTATTGATTTCACATTCACGAATATTCCCCTCTTTGCCTATATGGTAGGCGGTTGGGAAAGGAATATGAGTGACCATAA